>CAZJFY010000158.1:0-2816 GCA_964545225.1 uncultured bacterium
AACTTCAAGCATTTACACCTTCTTATTAATTTTTTAGAATAAACTATTATGAAAATAGCAATAATATCAGATATTCACTCTAATTTAGATGCTCTTAAGGCAGTTTCAAGGGACATAGAAATTGAGTGCGTTGATCAAATATGGTGTCTTGGAGACATTGTAGGTTACGGAGCATATCCAAACGAGTGTATTAAATGGGTTGAAGAAAATGCTTCAAAAACTGTCCTGGGGAATCATGAACTGGGAGTTTTAAGCATGGCAGACCTTGATCAATTCAATCCCTATGCAAGGGAAACTATAGTATGGACGAAGAAAACTCTATCCGATGAATCTGTTGACTTTCTATCATCTCTTTCACTTCAAGCTTTTACCGACAACTGTCAGCTTGTTCATGACACACCAGATAACCCGGGCAGTATGGTCTACATAACAGATGAAAGGCTTGCTTATAAAGCTTTAATATCCCAAAAAAGGAGAATCTGCTTCTTTGGACGTACTCATGTACCCGCTACCTTTAAACTTACAAGCGCAGGAGCAGAAACCATAAAGAACAGAACTCCCTTAGTTTCAAGTGGCAGGTACCTTATAAATCCTGGAAGTGTGGGGCAACCAAGAGACAGAAACCCTGCTGCTTCTTACATAATCTTTGATGGTGAAAGGGTAAGCTTTAAAAGAGTACCTTATGACTCTAAAAAAGCAGCAAAGTCCATAATTGAGGCAGGTCTCCCGGAGTTCCTTGCAGCAAGATTATTAGTGGGGGTTTAAAATGGAAGGCTACATGTTAATTGGTGGAGAAAAGGTATTCAAGGATGAAGAAATTTCCATTTACTTTCCGTACAATGGAGAGCTTGTAGGAAAAATACCAAGAGGAGATAAAGAGGACGTTTCAAGAGCTGTTCAGTCTGCCATCACCGGATTTGAAAAGATGAAAAACCTCTCCTCTTACGACAGATACCACCTCCTTAAGAAAGCAGCAAGGATTCTCTCAAACAGGTCAACTGAGTTTGCTCACATGTTGGTAAAGGAGGTTGGAAAAACCATAAAAGAAGCAATGGGTGAAGTGGGGAGAGCGGTAAACACGATTACACTCTCAGCGGAAGAGGCTAAAAGAGTTACAGGAGAGGAAGTCCTCTTTGATGCTGCGCCCGGAGTAAAGGGCAAAGTAGGATTCTACAGAAGGGTTCCCCTTGGGGTTATTGGGTGTATAACGCCTTTCAACTTCCCATTAAATTTGACATGCCATAAAATTGCCCCTGCTCTCGCATGTGGAAATTCCGTTGTTATAAAACCTTCAGAGAATACATCCCTAACAGTCCTCATGCTTGTTGAAGTTCTCATCGAATCCGGTTTCCCTCCTGAAGCCATAAATCTTGTAACCGGGTACGGTGAAGAGGTAGGTGATGCTCTTGTAAGGGATGAAAGGGTTAGGTTAATAACGTTTACAGGTAGCGTTGAAACAGGGAAAATCATCATGTCAAGAGGGGGACTTAAAAAGTACACTATGGAACTCGGGTCAAACTCTGCAGTTTACGTTGATGACGATCAGGAAAGCAGAATTCCTGAGATTGCAGAGAAAGTTGCAAGAGGTGGATTTGCACTTGCCGGACAGGTATGCATATCTGTGCAGAGAGTGTTCGTTCATGAAATGCTCTTTGAAAAGTTCGTTGACGAGATCTGCCGATTTGCGTCAAGGTTAAAAGTTGGTAATCCTCTCGAAGAATCAACAGATATTGGACCCGTAATTGATGAAACTGCTGCCGATAGAATCATGTCATGGATTGAGGAAGCAGTGGAGATGGGTGGAAAAATCGCTTGCGGTGGCAAGAGAATATCAAAAACCTTAATTGAGCCAACGATAATTATAAACGTCCCTGAAAATGCAAAAGCCTTTAAAGGGGAGATTTTCGGTCCTGTAATAGTGGTTAACCCGGTTTCAGGAATTGACGAAGCAATTGATAAGGTTAATTTATCCAGATACGGTTTACAGGCAGGAATCTTTACAAAGGACTTAAAGAAAGCTTTTAAGTTCTCAGAGAAGGTTGATGCTGGAGGGATAATGGTAAACGAAATTCCCACCTTCAGAGTTGACCAGATGCCTTACGGTGGTGTAAAGGAAAGTGGGATTGGCAGAGAAGGGCCAAAATTCGCCATTGAAGAGATGACGGAAATTAAGACAGTATGTTTTGATATCTCCTAAAGGAGGTTGAAATGTCAACAAATGCTATATACGGAACAGCTTTGACCATTCTCTTCATTGCAATCCTCCTCTACTGGACAACCCTTGCCTGGAAACATCACTTCGAGGAGAAAAGGAAACAGGGAGAAAAAGTTAAACCTGAAAATAAACTTAAATAGAATTTGGAGGTTTAGATGCCAAACATAAAATCTGCAAAGAAAAGACTGCGCCAGAGCTTTAAGAGAAGAGAAAGGAACAGAATGTACGTTAGAAGAATGAAAACCGAAGCAAAGAAAGTCTTAGAGGCAGTCGAGGAAAAGAACCTTGAAGCTGCAAAGGAACAGCTAAAAGTAGCAATGAAGTACATAGAAAGGGCAGCCGCAAGAGGTGCCATACACAAAAATGAGGCTTCAAGAAGAATTTCAAAAATAGCAAGAAAAGTCGCTCAGCTTGAAAAAGAACTAACATGAGCCGTTTTGCGGCTCACCTTTTAAAAGGTCACTCTCTAGCCCTAAATCCTTTATCATCTGAGCATCATCCTTTAAAGTCCTACCCTTAGTTGTAAGGTAATTTCCAACCATCAATGAATCTGCCGCAAAGAGAACTAAAGGCTGAACATCCCTCAGATTGTATTCACGAC
>CAZJFY010000159.1:0-2794 GCA_964545225.1 uncultured bacterium
CGGCTGAGGGAGTCGAACCCCCGACCTGGTGATTACAAGTCACCCGCTCTAGCCAACTGAGCTAAGCCGGCAAGCGATTGGAAATATAGTTAAGTGTGTGGAGAATGTCAAGGGATTGTTCTATAATAAATGGCACTTAATTTTAAGCCATTAAACTCAGGGAGTAGAGAATGCCAAATTTCAGCTTTGCGAGGATAGATAGGCTTCCTCCTTACGTTTTTGCAGTTGTTAATGAGCTCAAGGTGAAGCTGAGGAGAGCTGGAGAGGACATCGTTGACCTTGGGATGGGAAATCCTGACCTTCCAACACCTCAACATATTGTAGACAAACTGTGTGAAGCTGCTCAAAATCCCAGAAACCACAGGTATTCTCAAACAAGAGGGCTTTTTAAATTAAGGGAAGCTTTATCTATCTGGTATAAGAATAGATACGGTGTTGATCTCGATCCTGAAACTGAAGTGATAACTACAATTGGTTCAAAGGAAGGGCTTGCTCACTTAGCTCTTACTTTGATAAATCCAGGGGATGTTGCAATCGTTCCAAGTCCTGCTTATCCCATTCATCCTTATTCAATAATAATTGCAGGGGGTGATGTAAGAAGTGTTCCACTTATAAAGGGGGAAGAGGAAGGTTTCTTCGAAGGCATAGTAAAGGCTTTTAAAGAAAGCTGGCCAAGGCCAAAAATTCTAATCCTCAATTTCCCTCACAATCCAACTACTGCATGTGTTGAGTTATCGTTTTTTGAGAAAGTTGTTGATTTTGCTAAGGAGAATAAGCTTATAGTAATTCAGGATATTGCGTATTCTGAAATAGCCTTTGATGGGTATAAACCTCCAAGTATCCTTCAGGTGAAGGATGCAAAAGATGTTGCTGTTGAGTTTTACTCCCTTTCAAAGACCTATTCCATGGCTGGGTGGAGAGTTGGTTTTGCAGCTGGCAATAAGGATATTATCCATGCTCTATACAGGATGAAGAGTTACCTTGATTATGGGATGTTTCAGCCGATTCAGATAGCTGCAATTGTTGCTTTAAAGGGAGATCAAAGGTGTGTGGAGGAATATAGGGAGATTTACAGGAGGAGAAGGGATGTTCTTGTAAGAGGCTTGAACAGAATTGGCTGGAAGGTTGAAAAACCGAAGGCAACTATGTTTGTCTGGGCAGAGATACCAAAACAGTTCCAGCACATGGGTTCGCTTGAATTCTCCAAGATGCTCCTCCTTGACGGGAAAGTTGCTGTTTCACCAGGTATTGGATTTGGCGAATACGGAGACAAGTATGTAAGGTTTGCCCTTGTTGAGAACGAGCTAAGAATTAAGCAAGCTGTAAGAGGCATTAAGAGAGCTTTTGAAAAGTATGGTTTAAGGAATATAAACGTTTGAGGTGGTGATGCTTAAGGTTGGTATTGTTGGATGTGGAACTGTAGGTTCCGGCGTAGTGAAGATTTTGAGGGAAAACAGCAAAATCATTGATAGTAGAATAAGTGAGGAAATTGAGGTTTCAGTTGTTGCGGATAAAGATATTTCGAAGGTAATTTCTGCTGGTATTCCAAGGGATAGAGCTACTGATAACTGGAGAGATGTCGTTGATTCAGATGTTGATGTTGTTGTGGAGCTTATAGGGGGGAAGGGAGTTGCGAAAGATGTAATTCTTGAATCTATAAGCAGTGGAAAGCATGTTGTTACTGCAAATAAAGCGCTCCTTTCCGATTTTGGAGAGGAGATATTCAGTGCTGCAAAGGAAAAAGGCGTTTCCATAGGCTTTGAGGCGAGCGTTGGAGGGGGAATACCTGTTATAAAGGCTTTAACTGAAGGACTTGTTGCTAACAGGATCTTGAGGATTCTTGGAATAATAAATGGAACAGCAAACTTCATTCTTACAGAAATGACAAAGAATCGCGTTTCATTTGAAAATGCACTTGAGAGAGCAAAGGAGCTGGGTTATGCTGAAGCAGACCCAACACTTGATATTGAAGGTTTTGATACGGCTCATAAAATAGCTATTTTGTCTTCCCTTGCATTCTGCAGGTGGGTAAAGACAAACAATGTTTATATCAAAGGAATTAGCGATATAACTCCTTTAGATATTGAGTTTGCTCATGAATTTGGTTATAGAATCAAACTCCTTGCTGTTGCTAAAGTTTCAGATGGTTCTGTGGAAGTGAGAGTTCATCCAACTATGCTTCCTGACAATCACATACTTTCAAATGTTGAAGGGGTATATAACGCTTTGCTCATAGAGGGGGATTTTGTTGGGAGTACCCTTTACTACGGTAAAGGTGCAGGAATGAATCCAACTGCGAGTGCGGTTGTTAGTGATATATGTGACATTGCCCTTAATAGAAAGAAAAGCGTTCCTGACTGCCTGTTTAAAGAGAACAGCAAGGTTAGGTTAAAAGCTCCTGATGAATTTGTATCAAGTTTCTACCTTAGGTTTACAGCAAAGGACAAACCTGGGGTTCTTGCAAAAATATCAAGTATCCTCGGTAAATACAACATAAGCATAAAAATGGCCCTCCAAAAGAGCATTGACGTAAATGGGGGTGTTCCAATTGTGATGACAACGCATCCCGCTCAGAAGAGCACTGTTGCTAAAGCAGTATTAGAGCTTGACGGACTTGATGTTATTTTAAAGCCAACTTTCGTTTGTATGATTGAGGAGTAGTTGGAGGCGGCGGGCGGATTCGAACCGCCGAATAAGGGATTTGCAGTCCCCTGCCTTAGCCACTTGGCCACGCCGCCGGTGGAGCGGGCGACGGGACTTGAACCCGCGACCCCAACCTTGGCAAGGTTGTGCT
>CAZJFY010000160.1:0-2767 GCA_964545225.1 uncultured bacterium
TGTTCTTCTTTCAAGAACTCCAGAAAAACTGAACAAATTTGAAGGTAAGAAGGTAAAGTTTGTCCCGAAGAATTTAGAAAAGATTGTTAAAAGGGAAAAACCGGATGTCGTTATAAACCTTATAGGTATACTGAAAGAAAGCGGTGAGGATACATTTGAGAGGGTACATTACCAGTTTACCAAGAGACTTGTTGATGGCGCAAAGTCTGTAGGTTGTAAGCTTTTCGTTCAGATGTCCGCTCTTGGTTGTTCCTTAAAGTCAAGAAGTGCTTATAAAAGGACAAAAGCTCAGGCTGAGCAGTACATCAGGGAATCTGGTTTAAGGTATGCGATTCTTAAACCATCAATCGTTATGGGAAAAGGGCAGCTACTTTTTGAGGATCTCAGGAAAATCTCGTTTTTAACTCCTGTTATTTTTGTTCCAAAGTTTAAAGTTCAGCCAATAAACGTTAGGGATGTAAGGGATTTCGTAGTTAAAGTTGTAAGTGATGGAGTAAGTGGGGATTTTGAGCTTTGCGGAGGGAAAGTCGTTTCCATGAAGGAACTTTTTGAGTTTGTTCTTAACTGCCTTGGAAGGAAAAGGGTTGTTGTTGAAGTCCCAAGGGAGTTTTTGAAGCCAATTGCCATTTTAGGTATTGGAATTACGCTTGACCAGTATTACATGCTTGATGTTGATAACGTTTGCAGGGATAATAAAGCCCTTGAACTGCTTGGAAGGTTAAGAGAAGGGCTTGTTTGCGAGTAATTTTTCCTATTTTCTCAATTCAATAAGGTGGTGGGAGAGTCCAGCTTCCTCCTTGCTGAGTCCAAATGCGTAAGCCATAAGTTCTGGAAGGTATATTGCAGGAAGTTCCGGCATACTTTCAAGCTGCAGCTGATAGATATCAAATGCCTTAAAGCAGAGAGGACATGGTGTTGCTATTGCGTCAACACCTTTTAGCTTTGCGTTTACAAGTATTCTGTCTATCTTTTTGAGGGCAATGCTTTTGTCTGTGTAAAATGCGTGGTATCCACAACAGGTGTCCCTTTCCTCATAGTCGCTTACAACTTCCACTCCAAGAGCTTCAAGTATCATTTCAAGGGATTTTGGATTGTTGCTGTCGTCAATGGCTATCTCCTTTGGATAAAGGATGTGGCATCCGTAGTAGCTTGCAATCCTTAAATGTTTAAGGGGCCTTTTTACCTTTTCTCTAATCTTTTCAACGCCGACTTTATCCCTCAGAAAGTCAACTATGTGCCATATCTTAGTTTTTCCTGTGTATTCAAGCCCTTCTTCCTTTAAGAGGTCGTTTATCTCTTCCCTTAACTTCTCGTCCGAATCAAGAGCATGCTTTGTTTTCGCTATAACCATGTAACATGTGTTGCAGCTTATAAGAAGGTCTAATTTCCTTCTTTCGGCGAGGGCAATATTCCTTGCATTTATTGCATATGACAGCTTTCTGCTTTCTTCCTCTATTGTATTACCACCGCAGCAGGTTGTTTCCTCAAGCAATACAACATCTATATCAAGAATTCCAAATGTTTTCTTCATTGTGTCAAACATGTGAGCATCCTGTCCCTGAAAACAGCACCCCTGATAGAATCCAACTTTATCCATTATCTCCTCCAAGCAGGGATTTAAGCTTGTCTATCAAACCTGAGGGTTCACCTCTACTGTGAGCAGCATCAATCTTTGTGCATATATCGGCATCAAAAACTTCACTAACCTTCCTGTCTATCCACCTTGCGTGGGAATAGTCTATGTCTATGGCTTTTTCACCTTTTGAGAGAACTTCCAAGTATATATCCCTGAACTTTAAAAGTCCCTTAACAGGTTTCGGTACTTTCCAGACTGGTACGTTCTTCTCTTCATACATTTTGGTAAGCTTTTCCTTTGCTTCCTTGTCTCCATACACCTCTTCCGGGAGGTATAGTCTGTTTATTTGGCCTGTTGCGTATATCCAGTCAACATAATGTCTGAGCTTTTTAGCTCCAGGCTTTTCTGTATATCCTCTTTTTATGGCTTTTCCTCTAATTGCCTGTATGTCCTCTGCTGGCTTTAAATACTTTGGACAAACAAAAAGGCACTTCTGACACTGAACGCAGGACCATATTTTCCCTGCAATGGCAAACCTTATTCTCTTGTTCTTTGCTTTTTCTTCGTCCCTTTTGTCAACCTGAAATCTATACGCTCTACTGAATGAGAATGGACCAAGGTACCTTTCATTGTCCTTTACCGCTTCACAGGCACTGTAGCAGGAAAAACAGAGCATACAGTGAATCTGTCTTTCATATGCCTTCATCTCTTCTGGATAGATAATGCTCTCATGTGAAAAATCCTGAGGAACAACTCTTGGATCAGGTATGAGCCATGGTAAGAGTTTTTTCATTTTCTCTATAGCAGGATCGATATCAACAACCAAATCCCTTATTACTTTGAGATGGTTTATTGGTTCAATCCTTATCCTTTCACCTTTCCAGCTTTCAACAATCTCTTTCATTGTTGTTTTACATGCAAGCTTTGTTTTCCCGTTAACTTTTACTGCGCATGAACCGCAAACTTCGCTTCTGCAGAAGGCCCTGAAGGAGAGCGTTGAGTCAAGGTTGTCTTTAATGTAAAGGAGAGCATTGAGAAGAGTTCCTTCAACAGGAACTTCATAGGAGTTAAAGTAAGCTGCGTCATCTGTGTCGGGGTTGTATCTGAAAACCTCAATAGTTACAGTTTTCATCATTCCTCCTATGAAAGATGTCAACCCCCAACACAGAGGTTGCATTTATCATCAATAAA
>CAZJFY010000161.1:0-2764 GCA_964545225.1 uncultured bacterium
ATCGCTGGATAGTAGCATCGATGACTATGTCGGTTTCTTCAGGATCTAAGGTTAAAACCTCTTTCAAGCGTTTGTAAGCTTTTTGCAGGGTTTCAAGTCTCCTCTTTAAATTTTCTACCGTCATATAGGATTACTCCTGTTTTCCTTACAGTTTCAATAAAATTACCGGAAACTCTCTTTAAATCTATCAAATCAAAGCTTTTAAGTGTTGGAAGTTTATCAAGTTCTTCTCGTATTTTTGCCATAGTATAGGGGGGTATTCTTTCCTTCCATTCTATAGCTATATCGAAATCCGAATATGGCTTGGCGGTTCCCTTTGCCCTTGAGCCAAAAAGATAGATTTTCACATCAGGTAGATACTTAATGATTATTTCTACAGCTTTTTGAAGAGTTTCTTTTTCCGTCAAAGGTTTAACCTTGATCATTTATTGGCTCCGCGATGAGGTCAACATTACTTGCCAAATCAGTAATCTCTGATTCAACAATTTCCCCAGGATTAAAGTCACCTTTTAAGTAAACTATGCCATCTACTTCGTATGCATTTCTGTAGCTTCTTGCTTCAACAAATCCGGGTATTTCTTCGCTCTTGGTGTCAACGATTAAGGGGAAACTCTTCCCTATTAGCTGTAAGTGTTTCTTTTCATAGATTGAATACTGGATTTCCTCTATCAGGTTGAGTCGTGATTCTTTTACCTTTTCTGGTAGATTTCCAAGTTTGTATGCTGCTGTTCCATCTTCTCTTGAATACTTAAAGAAGCCTGCCCAGTCAAATTCAGCATCTTTTAGGAATGAGCATAGCTCTTTAAATTCAGATTCTCCTTCAGTTGGGAAACCGATAATGAAAGTTGTTCTTAATGTAACATCAGGAAGCCTTTTCCTTATCTTTTCTATCAATTCCCATGCTTGTTTGCTGGTGTAGTTTCTTCCCATTGAGGAAAGGACTTTATTGCTTATATGTTGAAAGGGGACATCAAAGTAGTGAAGAAGCTTCTGAGATGAAGCCATGTAGTCTATTAGTGAATCTGTTATGTGTGTTGGATATGTATACATCAACCGAATCCACTTAATGTCATCAATCTGCTCAAGCTTTTCAAGCAATTTTATTAGACCATTTTTATATCCTTTGTCATGAAGGTATGCAGTGGTATCCTGTGCTATCAAATAAAGCTCTTTAACCCCTTTACTTGCGAGAATCTTAGCCTCATCAATAAGTTCATCCATATCTCTACTTTTTAGATTTCCCCTAATTATCGGAATTGCACAGTAAGTACAGTTGTTGGAGCATCCTTCAGAGATTTTAAGGTAGGCAAGGTGGCGGGGAGTAAGAATTTCCCTTAGCATGTAAGGTTTTCTTATAGACAGTTTCCTATTTAAAATCTTTTCTACACACTTTTCAATTTCATTTACAGCAATAAAGGTATCGACTTCTGGTAGTTCTCTTGAAAGCTCCTCTTTGTACCTTGTGTATAAGCAGCCTGAAACAATAACTTTCTTCTCCGGGTTTTCCACTTTCTCATCAATGGCGTTGAGTATCTCTTCAATAGATTCTTCTTTTGCAGGTTTTATAAATCCACAGGTATTAATAAGGATAATATCTGCTTCTTTGAGGCTGTTAACAAATACTACATCCCCACTGGCTTTTAGAAGACCCATCATATACTCTGTATCTACAAGGTTCTTTGAACATCCAAGACTGACGACAGCAACCTTTTTCAAAGAACCTCCTTAAGCTTAATTTTTCCCTCGTATAGAGCTTTACCAACGATGACTCCTACAACTCCAAGTTCTTGGAGGCTTTTAAGCTTGAAGATATCCTCTTTTGATGATACTCCACCGGATGCAATTACAGGCTTGGTGACGCTTTTAGCAAACCTTTCTATCTGTTCAAAATTTGGTCCAGAAAGAGTTCCATCCCTTGAGATATCTGTGTAAACGTAACCCCAGATATCCATAGTATCATAATTTCTTGCAAGTTCAATTGCTGGGATTTTGGTGACCTCTACCCAACCCTTCGTTGTTACCAATCCATCTTTTGCATCAATACCTAAGACTATTTTCTCAGGATATTGTTTGACAATGTTCTTAAACAGGTCTGGATTTTCAACGGCAACCGTACCGATAATCACTCTATCGACGTTTATGCTAAAGAGTTTTTCCACAGCTTGAAGCGTTCTTATTCCTCCTCCAAACTGAACAGGTATAGAAACGCTTTTTGTAATTTCTTCAACTACTCTTATGTTTTTTGGTATCCCTTCGAATGCTCCATCAAGGTCAACAACGTGTATTCTTCTGGCTCCCTCATCTTCCCATCTTTTAGCAACTTCAACTGGATTTTCAAAATAGACCTTCTCCCTATCAGCTTTCCCCTGATAGAGCCTAACGCATTTCCCACCTTTTATGTCAACTGCCGGGATTACCTGAAACATAGAACCTCCTACTTATCTACAAATGGGTCGGTTTAACTATTATCCAATTTCTTTATGTCCTCTTGGCAAAGGGGTCCGTTTTCAGCATATACATGATGAGTCCTAAAAGCATCAGAACTAAAGAGAAAATAAACAATAGTTCAAGCATCATCTACCTCTTTTAACAATTTCAAGAGACCGGATATTTTCTTCCATACTAAAATGTATGCCGTTATGACACCAAAAAAGAGATAAAAAACCTCCTATCGTCCATATATCATTAACTCCAGATTTTACTGCTCTCGTAACAGTTCCTGATAGGTCAAGAACAAATATGTATATAACCGCCTTTAAATTTT
>CAZJFY010000162.1:0-2759 GCA_964545225.1 uncultured bacterium
TGATATTCTAAGCAATATCAGAATAAAAGCGCTAACGGTTCCCGGGTTTATTAGATCCATCATTGTATAAGGCTCAAGATAATCTTGAAGTTTTCTTTTGTGTATTCAACGAGCTTTATCATCATCCATGCTCCAAATATGAAAACTGCAACAAGGGCAGCAACTATTTTTGGTATAAACGTGAGCGTCATCTCATGAATTTGTGTTGCAGCTTGAAGGATGCTTATAAGTACACCAACGATAAAGGTTATCAGAAGAACAGGAGTTCCAACTATAAATGCTGTTTCAAGCATTTTTCTTCCTAAAATGATAGCTTGATCTATTGTCACTTATAGCTCTCCACTAAGGCTTTTATTAAAAGTTCCCATCCATCGGAAAGGATGAAGAGGATTAGCTTAAAGGGTAAAGATAGCATCATGGGAGGAATCATCATCATTCCCATTGACATAAGAATACTTGCAACCAGTAAATCAACTATTATGAAGGGAAGATAGATGATGAAAACCACTTCAAAGGCAGTTTTTATTTCACTGACCATAAATGCCGGAATTAGGGTTGTTAGTGAGAGTTCCTTTGGGGATTTTGGTTTTTCATTTGATATGTTCAGAAAGAGCTTGAGATCCTCTTTTCTTGTGTTTCTTAACATGAAATTTTTTACAGGAAGAGCGGCTCGTTTTATAGCCTCTACATCAGATATTTCATGATTCATGTAAGGTTTTATAGAGGTAGCATTTATATCTTCATATACAGGTTTCATTATAAATAGAGTTAAGAAGAGTGAAAGAGCAATTATAACTTGATTTGGAGGAGTTTGAGGTATTCCAAGGGCATGTCTTAATAGGGAAAGAATTATGACGATTCTTGTAAACGATGTAACTGTTATTAGTATAGATGGTGCGAGGCTAAGAATTGTTATTAAGAAGAGGATTTTCAACGTAATGTCAAGGTTTGAGAACTTGGAAGCAACTTCGGATAGGGTGGCTGCATGAACATTACAGGTTAGTGAAAGACTAACTATTGGAAGTAGGAGTTTCTTCATCTTCCCACTCTTTAATCTTTGTTAGGTTTTTCTCATCAAAGCCCAATAATATCATGGAGTTCTTTATCTTAACAAGGATTAATCCCTTTCCTTTTGATATGTACTTGATATCTATCACCTTTATGATGTTCTGACCTGATTTAAGTTGAAAAGGGGTATATCTTAATACAAAATAGTACACTGAGTAGAGAAGGATAATTACAATAATTAAAGAAGCAATAAACTTCAGTAAGTAACTGTATTCAAGCAAGGTCAACAATCCTGATTCCAAACTTGTCGTTAACAATAACCATTTCACCCAAGGCAAATAACTGGTCATTCAGGTATATGCTGAGGTAATCCTCAAGTAACTTGTCAAGAACTATAATATCACCTTCTTTAAGTTTCAGTACTTTTGAGAACGGTTCGACCTTTTTCCCGACTTCGACTTTTACGTCCAGCATTACATCAGTAAATTGAGAAATTTCAAGGTTCTTCATGATTACCCTGTTTGTATGATGAAATCTGTAAAGTATACGTTTTTAACGCCACCCAAGGGAAGTATTGCATTTACCCTTTTTGCAATTTCCTCCTTGAGGAATTCTATCCCTTCCGGGGTTCTAAGTTCAGAGGAGTGCTTAGTTAGAAGGAGAGTTGTTATAGCATCCTTTATTTCCGGCAGTCTTTGTTGTGCTTCCTGCTGAACTTTTTGGTCTTTAAGCTCTATAACAATTGAGATTTTAAGGTACCTTTCAATGTCCTTGTCAGCAAGGTTAACTATGAAAGTCCCTAAGTCAAACATCACTCCTACGTTTTCTGTTGCTTTTATTTCCTCAATAACTTTCTGCGCTTCCTGCTCCTTTCCTTTAGCTTCTTTCTTGTCAAGAACAAAGAACTTATAAGCTAAACCTCCTCCAACAGCCATAATTACTATTAGAATAAGTAAAATTAACTTTTTCTTGCCACCGCCTTTGCTTTCCTGTTCCTGTTTTTCCTCTTCAGCCATTCATTCTCCTATTACCTTTTTATGTTCATTGTCTCCTGAAGTATCTGGTCATCAGTTGTTATAACTCTTGCGTTTGCCTGGTATGAACGTTGAGCTGTTATCAGATTGATGAATTCATGAGCAATGTCAACATTTGACATCTCAAGCATTCCGCTTCTTATTTTGCTTATTACCCCTCCAGGCATTATTACCGGAGTGAAGGTTTGAGTGTTCGGTAGATAAAGCCAGTTACCTTTCCTTACAAGCATCTCCTTATCCTTGAATGTTGCAACTGCCAACCTTGCGATGCTCTTTACCTTTCCATTAGTGTAAGTTACTTTAATGAGTCCATCTTCACTTACAGATATTGCAGCTATATCTCCTTTTGCATTTCCATCCTGTTCTGCATAGAAGATGAAATCCGAATTTACCTGCTTGAGCTCACTCAGGTCAACATTTATGTCTAATGGTGATGCTGCTCCATTTGACAGCGTTATGCTTACGCTTATCGGCGATCCAGATGTAAGGTTCCCATCCGTATCAAACGTTAGTGTTGATGAACCAACCTCTGTTGTTGTATCACCATCTGCAAAGATGTGGACATCCCAGCTGTTTGTTGCTGCATCTGTATGGACAAAGTAGAAATCAAGGGTATGCGGGTTCCCCAGAGAATCGTAAACAGTTATAGAGTTAACGTAGTTAAATGTTGAGGAATCGGTCGGGTCGAAAGCAGAAGTTATAACTTCTGCTGAGGAG
>CAZJFY010000163.1:0-2758 GCA_964545225.1 uncultured bacterium
AGAAAAGGAGAATTTAGGAGTAAGACATCTTTGTGAAGCTCTTATCAATGAGTACAAACAGGCATTTGCCAAAAAATTTGGCTTTTATCCTCAAATCTTTCCTAAACAAAGGAAGTTGTTAGAGAAGAAACTATTTGAGCTAACGGGCGGAGAAACCGAAAAAGCAAAAACTGTAGTTAAAAGACTCGTTGCTGCTTTACCAAAATTTTTCTCTTCAAGCGATCCTCTTGCCAGGAAAATGAACTACAACTTAGTGGCTTTTGCTTACAACCTTCAAAAACTCCTAACCAGTGAATCTGGAATTACTCCGGATAACTACGACAAGCCTTATTCCTTCAAGAGATCCAAAAGAGAACTCTTAAAAGAAGCAGGAATTCTTTAAAGGGAGGTGTGCGATGAACGAAGTTTTCAAAGAACTTGAAAAGATTAGACAAGAAATGGAAGAAAGGGGGGCAGAAAAAGGTTCCTTCTATCTGCTCAAAAACTCAAATCTGCCCCCAACCTTACTATTAGCTGCTTTTAAAAATATTCCTCCAAGTCTATTTGGCAAAGTCTTACACAAGATAGGGGAACAGAGAAAGAATTTTGATAGATTGCTCTTTTATGGATTTATAGGTAAGCCTGGAAGAGGAAAAACACTCTGTGGTGTAAGACTTTATTCCTATCTGCTATTCTCTGGTGAAAAGCGGAAACCTTTGTTTATGACAAGTTTTGATCTTGAGGATTTCGCACGTGGAAGAATTCAGCTTCATAGGTTTGCTACTGCTAATTTTGATACTATTAGCTGGTTTGAAAACAGAGGTACAGAGGCAGTTAGCGAAGAGATTATTCCTTTCTCGCAGCTTACGAGAAGATATGACCTTATCCTCGTTGACGATATTTCAGAAGAAACCGCATCTCATTTTGAAAAACTTATCCTCCAGGCTTATACAACTGATACGGTTGTAATCTTCACTTCCAATATCGATCTCCTTGAGCTGGTTTCCCCAAGAGCAAAGTCAAGACTTATCGAGTCCTGTCTTTTTGTTGATTTTGATGAGTTTGAGTACCTCCGTGGAATCGGGGGTGAGAAATGAGACAGATGCAGCTTGAATTTGACGTAATTGGATCCATGATGGTCTTAAATGAATATTTCTACTACGGTGTAGCCTATCTGGATGAGGATTGTTTCTTAAATACAGATGCACAAAAGGTTTTTAGGGTTTTAAAGAAACTTTACGAGGAAGGAAAAGACGTTGAATCTGAGTTGCTAACTAAATATTTTGATGAATCTTTTGAAGGTACTTTAAGTTATCTTGTAGAGTTTTGTTTAGACAGTAAGGAGAGATTTAAGGCTTGTGTAAGAGAGCTTTCCGAGAGAAAAAAAGAAAGGCAGTTTGCAGAGATTGCTAATAAAATTGCAAAAGGCGAGATAGATAAAGAAAAAGCTCTTGAGAAATTAGCAGAAATTTCTATTAGACAAGAAGAAAAGATCAAAACCGCAAGAGATGCATGCAAGGGGTTTTTAAAACTGTATGAGCAAGAAGACAGTTTCCCCAGTGTCCCTTCTTATATAGATAAACTTGAATTACATGTTCGCTTTGAATATATCACAACAATAGCTGCAAGACCTTCTATTGGTAAAACTGTTTTTGCTCTTGGAATAATGAAAAAACAAGCCGAACAAGGTCATCCGGTTTTATTCTTTTCTCAAGAACTCCCGGTTGACGAGGAAATTATGCCTCGTCTTATTGCAATGGAATTGGGGGTTACCCTTGATGATGTTAAAGGAAAGAGAGTTCCAGCAGAGAAGGTTGTTGAAGTTGTTGGAAAGATAGAGAGTTTACCGATTGAATTCATAGATGGGAAAGTGACCATTCCGAAATTTAAAGCTATTGTTTATGCTCATAAAGAGTGGTTGACTCAAGGAGATAAAAGAGGCGTCATTTGGGTTGACTACTTTCAGCTTTTTAGAAGGCATAAGAAATTTGAAAGTGAAAAAACTTTTCTTGATTATGCAATAAGTGTTTGTGATGATATAACAAGAAATCTGAAAGTGCCAATTATCCTTTTAGCCCAGATTAACAGGGAAGCCAAAACTGGCAAGAAAACACGTCCTACTATGGATCAAATCAAAGGCACAGGCAATCTCGAACAAGCCTCAACGAATATTCTCGTGCTTCACAGAGATTTTGATAACAGTCCAAATGTTTTAGATGTCTATATAGACAAAACAAGAAATAAAGGTCGTGGATTGGTTTCTTTTCCATTTATCAAAGGTTTTCCTGTTTTTGATGAGAACGAAGATCAAAAGAAAGTAGAGCAAGTAGTAGAAGGGGTTGAAAACACGGAACAAGACGATGATTACAACTTCGAAGGGTTTGAGTTTTAAGGAGTCTGCCATGCTGAAGATAGAAATTCCAGCAATACCACCAAGTGTAAACCACTACTGGAAAGCGAATGGAAAAAGGAGATTTCTTACTAAACGGGCAAGAGAGTGGAAGAGGTTAACCCATGATTGTGTGAGAAACATACTTCCTCACAAGTGGAAACCGATTAGCAGCTACGTGAGAGTAGAAATAACCCTTTACTTTAAGTTCCGCCGTGGAGACCTGGACAACAGGGTAAAAGCGATTCTTGACGCTCTCAACGGACTTGTATGGATAGATGATTCACAGGTAGATGACTTTAGGGTAAAGAGAAAAGTTGTGGGCTACGACAAAACCGTTGTTGTAGTAGAGGAATTGTGAAAGTTTTGGTTTGGAGGAGTGTTGATAAA
>CAZJFY010000164.1:0-2742 GCA_964545225.1 uncultured bacterium
TAGCTCAGAACACGCGGGCGTTGTGAGAATTTTTGATGTAAACACAATCAAGGATGCAAGTGGAAACGTTGTTGTTATAAACAGAGCAGGCAGGATAGCGATTGTTGATGAGAGGTCAGGGAAGCATCTTGAAAGGTATGAACTCCCCTATGCTTCAATCTTAAGGGTCAAGGATGGACAGAAGGTTGAACCCGATACCTTACTCGTGGACTGGGATCCTCACGCTGTACCAATTCTTGCTTTAAAATCCGGAACCGTAAGGTTCAAGGATGTTATTCCGGGAGTGACGATATCGGAAAATGAACCCTTAATACTTGAATACAGGACGCTCCCTTACGAGCCAACGATTGAGCTTGTTGATGAAAATGGTGAAGTTATAGATTTCTACCCCCTTCCAGTTAGCTCAAGGATAATGGTTGAAGAGGGAGAGAAAGTCCAGATAGGAACAGCTCTTGCGAGACTTCCAAGGAAAATCGGAGGAACAAAGGATATTACAGGAGGACTTCCAAGAGTTGCTGAACTGTTTGAGGCAAGAAAGCCAAAAGATGCAGCAGTTCTATCTGAAATTGAGGGAAAGGTTTACGTTGAAACTGAGAGAGCAAAGAAGAGGATAACGGTTTTAAACCCGGAAACAAACGTTAAAAGGGAATATGAAGTTCCAAAAGGTAAGTACATATACGTTAGAACTGGAGATTACGTCAGGGCAGGAGAACCTTTAACTGATGGTAGTCTTAACCCCCACGACATCCTTGCCATTCTTGGAGAAAGAGCAGTTGAAAGGTTCCTCCTTGATGAGATTCAATCCGTTTACCGTGCTCAGGGCGTTGAAATCAACGATAAACACTTTGAGGTGATAATAAAGAGGATGTTAAGAAAGGTGAAAATTGTTGATTCCGGAGATAGCGAATTCCTTGTTGAGGAAGTTGTTGAAAGAAGCGAATTTGAAAGGGTAAGGGATAAACTCTTTGAGGAGGGCAAGAGGCTTCCGAAGGCAGTTCCGGTTCTTACTGGAATTACTAAAGCCGCTCTCTCCACAGAGAGCTTCATATCAGCAGCTTCTTTCCAGGAAACGACAAGGGTTCTCTCCGAGGCGGCAGTTCAAAGCAAGAAGGATTACTTGAGGGGTTTAAAGGAGAACGTAATAATAGGAAGACTTATCCCAGCAGGTACAGGAAGAAAGGATTACAGGAAAGTCTCCTGGGATTACTGCGAGTCCGAGGAGGAGTAATTCCTCCTTGCGACTTTCCCTTCACAAGCTATATTTTCTCTTAGTGCGCCCGTAGCTCAACTGGATAGAGCGTGGGACTACGGATCCCAAGGTTGCGGGTTCGACTCCTGCCGGGCGCGCCATAAAACCTCTGTGGAATTTTATGGAGAAAGAACTTCTTTTCCTTAAAGAAGCGCTTAAAGAAGCAAGGAGAGCAAAACTTTACGGCGAAGTCCCTATTGGTGCAGTTGTCGTTAGGAACGGGGAAATCATATCAAGAGCTTTTAACCAGAAGGAGTTTCTTCAAGATCCAACTGCTCATGCAGAGATAATTGCTATCAGGAAAGCCTGCGAAAAGCTGAATTCCTGGAGATTGATTGATTGCGAACTTTACTCAACTGTTGAGCCATGCATAATGTGTTGTGGTGCAATTATTCAATCCAGAATTTCAAGGGTAATTTACTCAATTCCTGATGAAAAGTTCGGTGGAGCTGAAAGCCTTTACAGCATTTTAAGTGATAAGAGAGTTAACCATAGACCTGAAGTTAAAAAGATTTATATTAAAGAAGCTGAGGATTTATTGAAGGATTTCTTTAAGAAGTTAAGGAGAGGTGCCGGAGTCCGGCTTAACGGGCCCGACTCGAAATCGGGTGATCCTTAAGGGATCCGCGGGTTCAAATCCCGCCCTCTCCGCCAGATGCCGGATGGTAGAATTAAATAATCCATTTTAAGGGGATAAGAATGCTTGATGAAGCGAGAGAGAAAGTTTTAAGAGAAGCTTTAAGACAGATAAGAAGGGAGTTTGGTGAAGGTTCTGTGATGTTCCTTGGAGAGAGAAGTTCCGAGGAAGTTCCCGTTATCAGCAAAGGTTCTTTATCAATTGACAGGGCAACAGGTATTGGAGGTATTCCAAGAGGTAGAATAACGGAAATTTACGGTCCAGAATCTTCAGGAAAGACAACACTTGCTCTCCATGTCATAGCCAATGCACAGAGAGAAGGAGGAGTTGCTGCTTTCATTGATGCAGAGCATGCTTTAGATCCTTCCTATGCAAGAAAGCTTGGGATAAACACAGATGAACTTCTCATATCTCAGCCAGATACCGGTGAACAGGCGCTTGAAATTGCTGAAACTCTTATAAGGAGTGGTGCTGTTGATGTAATAGTAATAGATTCAGTTGCTGCACTGGTTCCTGAAGCGGAACTTAAAGGGGATATGGGAGATTCTCACGTTGGACTTCATGCAAGGCTTATGAGTCAGGCTTTGAGAAAACTAACCGCAGCAACTAATAGAAGTAACGGCGCTTTGATCTTCATAAATCAGGTCAGGGAAAAGATAGGTGGCATGGGTTATGGGCCAAATGAAACAACAACAGGTGGAAGGGCTTTAAAGTTTTACTCAAGTCTGAGAATAGAAGTGAGGAACATTGGACAGATAAAGGGAAAAGGGGATGAGAGAATTGGCCACATGGCAAGGGTCAAAATCGTTAAGAACAAGTTAGCACCGCCTTTTAAGGAAGCTGTAGTTGATATGTA
>CAZJFY010000165.1:0-2735 GCA_964545225.1 uncultured bacterium
AGAAGGGCTTTCGAGGTTTTTTCTGACTTTGAGGATTGGGATATATGTCTTGTAATAGTTACCCCTCAGTCAATGACTGATGTTTCGGAAATTTCAAGGGAAATTTCAAGGTTTGCCGTTTTTTCAGGTAGGCCGGTTGTAAGCTGTTTGATGGGAGGTCATTCTGTTAAAACAGGCACAAAGCTTTTAAAGAGGGAAGGATTGCCGGTTTATGATGATCCGTTTAGGGCTGTGAAAGTTATCAAAAAATGTACTTATTAATGGAGGGTGCCGTGGAAAGAAACGTTATTGTAGGTGGTCAGGCTGGAGAAGGAATTAAAGAAGCAGCAAACCTTTTTTCAAAGGTTCTGGTAAATCTGGGTTTTTACGTGTTTACCTATCATGATTACCCTTCCTTAATCAGGGGTGGTCACAACTTCTCAACGGTAAGGTTTTCAGAAACGGAAGTAAAAAGTCCTGTCAAGCTTGCAGACGTGATAGTTGCTCTTGATGAGAGGAGCTTGAAAAAGCATGTTTCAGACGGGAAAGAGAATACCCTCTGGATACTTGATTCGTCCGTTGAGGGAAAAGGGAAGAAGTTTGATATAAGGAAAAAAGTTAAAGGTGTAATGAGAAGTTCTGCAATTTTGGGGATACTTCTTAAAGTTTTTGGAATTCCAGCAGAGAAGGGAATTGAGGCTATAAGCGGGCTTAAGAATTTTGAGGAGAACAGGAAAATTCTGCTGCAGTTCTACGATGAAGCAGAAGTAGAGGAGAACGTAACACCAAGAGGTGAGCGGAAAGGTACATACATATCTGGAAGTGAGGCAATAGCTCTTGGGGCCGTTGACGGTGGACTTGATGTTTTCATCGCCTACCCGATGACTCCAGCATCTCCCGTCCTTCATTACCTGGCAGCCCGAAAAAGGGATTTCGGAATCAAAGTTGTACATCCGGAAAACGAGATAGGTGTTATAAACATGGTTGTCGGAGCTGCCTTTGCGGGAAAGAGAGCCATGACAGGAACTTCAGGGGGAGGCTTTGCTTTGATGACTGAAACTTTAAGTATGGCGGGAATGAGCGAAACTCCTGTTGTCATTTATGAAGCACAAAGAGGAGCTCCTTCAACCGGTGTTCCAACGTATACGGAACAGGCTGACCTTCTGTTTGTCCTTTATGCGGGACATGGTGATTTTCAAAGGGTGGTCATTGCTCCAGGAACAGCAAAGGAGTGTTATGAGCTAACGAGGGAAGCTCTCAATATTGCCTGGAAATTCCAGGTTCCGGTAATTATTCTTGGAAGCAAACACGTTGCAGAAAGCTTCTTTACGGAAAAGATCTTGATGGAAAAGGTTGTGGAAAGACCAAAGTTGTGGGATGGGAGGGGTAATTACGAAAGGTACGCAATTACTGATGACGGGATATCACCCCTTGCCTTTCCAGGGACAAGGGGAATTGTTGTTAAGGGAACAAGCTATGAGCATGATGAATTTGGTTTAACAGTTGAAGATGCAGAAAAGGTAAGGATTATGAAGGAAAAGAGGGCAAGGAAGCAGGAAACCATAAACAGCTACTTTATGGAAAAGGATACAGTTAAGGTTGAAGGCGATAGAGAAGCCAGAAGAGTTATTATCACGTGGGGAGAGAATGCGGGTGTGTGTGATGAAGTTGGAAAAGAACTTGGTTTTAAAGTGGTGAGGCCAGTTATACTTGAACCTTTCCCATTTAAAAAGGTTTTAGATGAAGTTGAAGGGGCAGAGTCAGTAACGGTTGTTGAGCTTTCCGTAGCAGGTCAATTTGAGAAACTGCTCAATACTTATGGAATAAAAGCAACTTCAAGGTTCAGGAAATACGATGCAAGGCCAATTTTTAAGGAAGAACTAAAAAGGTTTTTAGGGGAGGTGTAGCGTGGAAACCTTAAATCTTAAAACTAAAGCTGAAATTACGTGGTGTCCCGGTTGCGGAAACTTTGGAATACTGAAAGCATTTGAAGAAGCTGTTTCCGAACTATCAGGTGAAATACCGATTGAAAACTTCGTAATTTCTTCAGGTATAGGCTGTCACGGGAAGATTGTTGATTATATCAACCTGAACAGCTTCTACTCCATTCATGGAAGAGCATTGTGCAACCTTGAAGGGATGAGAATTGCAAACAGCAATCTTGTATGTGTTGGATTTGTTGGAGATGGTGACATATATGCGGAAGGTATTTCTCACCTGATATTTGCTGCTAAAAGAAATGTAAACATCACAGCAGTTGTTCATAATAACAGAGCTTACAGTTTAACGACTGGACAGTTTACACCCACAAGTCCGTCAACCTTTAAAGGCAAATCAACGCCGGGAGGTCCTCCTGAAGATCCCATGAACCCAGTTGCATTAATGTTAAATGCCGGGGCAACTTTCGTTGCAAGGGCTTTTTCAGGTGACATTCCCCACTTAAAGGAGGTTTTAAAGCAGGCAATTCTTCACAGAGGATTTTCATTTGTTGACGTTCTTCAGCCCTGCGTGACTTTCCTTAACCTTTTTGGTTTTTACAGGGAAAGGTGTTATAAGCTTGAAGAAGCTGGCCATAATCCTGAAAGCTTTGAAGAGGCTTTAGCTAAAGCTTACGAGTGGGACTACAACAGTGAGGATGTCAAAATACCTATCGGGATTTTCTACTCTGTGGAGAAACCCATTTACGAGGATAGGATTTAGGACTTCTCTATCTTTAGGCCGAAGAGCTTAATCATAAGGAAGAGGAACATTGATGG
>CAZJFY010000166.1:0-2731 GCA_964545225.1 uncultured bacterium
TTATGAAGAGCCTTGAAGGAAGGTACAGAATTCCAGAACCCACAAGGTTGGCTCACAACTATCTCCAGAAGGTAAGAAAAGAGTCCATTTAGTATAATTTCCTCCACATTTATCGAGTACTATTTGGTGGTAAAGGATGGATAGAAATCGGAAATTGATAATCAACAAATCGAGAATTATAGAAGTCATAGATGCTCTTCTTGGTTTGCAGGATCTTAGGGAATTAAAGAAGAAAATAGGAGAACTGAAAATCAATCTTGTTTCAACGGATAAAGATAGAATAGGTATCTTGAACATTGACAAGAACGGAGATACCATAGAAGTTAAGTACAGCTACATAATGAATGAACTATCACAAATAGAAAAGGCTTTAACTTTGAAGAGAGCAAAGTACTATCTAAAAAGACTTAGAAAATCTTTAACAGAAATTAAGACAAACAGGATAAACGACATTAACTTGAATAGGTGGAAAGAATACGAGGAAATAATCACAGATAGTTTATGGTTATTCGATAAAAGAGACTCCTCAGGAGCACACATTGGGTGGTATTGGGGAAATTTTATACCTCAGATACCATATCAATTAATGATGAGATATACCAAAAAAGGAGAATGGGTATTGGATCCTTTTGTTGGTTCTGGAACAACATTGATTGAATGTCGAAGATTAGGAAGAAACGGAATTGGTATTGAAATAAATCCAGAAGTAGCAGAAAGATCAAAACACCTTATAGAAAAAGAACCTAACAGGTTCAACGTAACAACAGATGTTATCGTTGCTGATAGCACAAAAGTCAATTTAAAGAAAGTATTGAAAGAGAGAAACATAAAAAGAGTTCAATTAGTTATAATGCACCCTCCTTATCACAATATCATTAAGTTCAGTAATAACCCTGCTGACCTTTCAAACGCTCCGACTGTCGATGAATTTTTAAGGATGTTCGGAAAGGTGTTAGATAATACTTTATCCGTTCTGGAAGACGGCAGGTATCTGGCTATTGTAATCGGAGACAAATATGCAAAGGGAGAGTGGATCCCTTTAGGTTTTTATGTGATGAATGAAGTTATGAAAAGGAAAAAGGTAATATTAAAGAGTATTGTAGTGAAGAATTTTGAAGAAACAAGGGCAAAAAGAAACCAGAAGGAACTCTGGAGATATCGTGCATTGGTGGGAGGATTTTATGTATTCAAGCATGAGTACATTCTGATATTTCGTAAAAAGGAGAAAGTAAGATGTTGAGAGGACACGTTTTCGTTGTTAACGAGGAAACTTTACCTGTTCATCTAAAATACCAATTTGTGGGAGTAAGTGCTGGAAGAAAAGAGTGGAACATAGCCTTGCTTGCTGATATGCTAAGGATAAAGAAAGGAGACTTTGTGTTCTTCTATATCGAAGGGAGGAGTACCAAAAAAGGAAGGTTTTTTGGAGTTTTTAAAGCAGTTGACAATATAGTGTATTACCTAAGGGGCACAGATGCATCAGCTCCAGAATTACCCGTAAAACTTATTTACAGGAAAGAGATTAAACCACACAGAGTTTACCAAAATGGAGTTTTGGAATGGATAGCACTGGATAAATTGCCAACCTATGCAAAAGAATTGCTCTGGAGTTTGATTTACAGGAAGATGAAGGGAAAACGAGGAAACACAATGCTCTTTCCCTGGGAAGTAGAAAGATTGATGCTGCTAATCAAAGATAGAAACAAAGGACAGAGTTTATCTGGTCAACACTTTACATTTGATACTGAGGAATACAGGATAATCCAGGGAAGTCAGACACTTACTCACAACATAGGTATCCCTGTTCCGGTAACCTTAGATGACATAAGGAAGTCTGAAACTCACTTTCAGGCATATATATTGCAGAATTTAAGCATAGGAAGTAATACATTTTTACCTGAGATTTTTGGAAAGAATATAGTATGGATAGGGAATGAAGTGTTTGCCGGCTCAGGAATGCAAAAAATAGATATATTTACAATAGAAAAAATTGATGAAACAGATTTCATCTACAGAATAGTTGAGTTAAAACATCCTAAATCAACCACCAATGTACAATTTGCACCTATGCAACTGGAATATTATGTAAATTGGGCAAGAGAAGACATTGGGGGTCATATCATTGGAGGTAGAAAGTTTAATATAAAACCTATACTTCTTTCCCTTACCAATTCTTCTTCTTCTATTCCTGATTCTATTATTTCACAAATCCAATCATTAGAGGAAATTTCAAATTCTCCAGAAGTTTGGGAATTGGATTACAGTGGGAACTCTAACAGAATACTATGATCCAAAAAATTAATTTAAAAGACCATCTCCTATTGTCCCTTCAAGTTCCTTTATATCCTTTAGAGCATTATGGTCTTTTTTTATTCTTTCAGCAGCTTTAACCATCCTTTCTACCAATTCCTTTTTCCTTAGCTTTTCCTGATATTCCAGTAAAGCTTCTCTTAAAAGCTGACTCTTTTTCTTTTTGGTCTTTTTACTCAAATCTGTTAAAACTCCATCAAATTCCTCATCTACTTTCATTGTAAATACTTTCATACTTAACCTCTTAATTATCTTTATTAGTAAAATATAGCAATCAGTCTATTTAAAATCAAACATCCCTAACCGTCCGACCTCTCAGTAGAACCAATCACCTTCTGCTAAAACAGAATGCTTACTGTATTCCAGGTAGGAACTTCCATGCTGGAAGCAATAAAATCTTAATATTTTCCATTTCAACCTC
>CAZJFY010000167.1:0-2725 GCA_964545225.1 uncultured bacterium
AAGAGTAACTTATCAATTTTTCCAGGTGTTGGTCTAAAGTTATGCTTGTAATCTACAGCATTTATTCTAAACTCTATAGCATGTCCCCTTATTTCAGGGTCTTTCATCCCTTTAAAATTTTCACCTGCTGCCGAGGCTATCTGTAAAGCAATTAGGTCATTTCCCGTTACCATTTCCGATACTGGATGTTCCACTTGAATCCTCGTGTTCATCTCAATAAAGTAAAAGTTCCTACTGCTATCAACTAAGAACTCAACAGTTCCAGCACCCTGATAGTTTATCTCCTTCACAAGTTTCCTTGCAGCTTCATAAAGTTCACCTCTAAGTTCATCGTTTACAAATGGCGATGGGGACTCCTCAAGAACCTTCTGGTGTCTCCTTTGAAGTGAACACTCTCTCTCTCCAAAGATAACAACATTACCAAACTTGTCAGATATTACCTGAACTTCTATATGCCTTGGTTTCTCAATAAACCTTTCAAGATAAACTTCTCCATTCCCAAAAGCAGCCTCTGATTCAGCCATCGCCGTTGAAACAAGCACCGATACATCATCACCTTCCCTTATTACTCTCATACCTCTACCGCCACCACCATGGGCAGCTTTCACGAGTAAGGGGAATCCAATCTCCCTTGCAACAGATAGGGCTTCCTCAGGAGATTTGATTATGCCACTTCCGGGAACAACAGGGATGCCAGCAGACTTTGCAATTTCCCTTGCCTTTGCCTTGTCACCCATCAAAATCATGGTTTCTGGAGAAGGCCCAATAAACTCCATGCCGCAAGCTTTGCAAATCTCAACGAATCCTGGATTCTCTGATAGGAAACCATAACCTGGATGAACAGCGTCTGCACCAACGATTTCGGCAGCAGAAATTATTGCAGGGATGTTAAGATAGCTCTCGGAAGGTTTAGCCTCACCTATGCAAACAGCTTCATCTGCTAACAGCACGTGAAGAGAATCCTTATCAGCTGTTGAGTAGATAGCAACCGTTTTTATGCCAAGCTCTTTACAGCTCCTTATAATTCTAACAGCAATTTCTCCTCTATTTGCAATAAGAATTTTCTTGAACATAGTGATTAAGCCCTCTGTATATGAAAAAGTGGCTGCCCATACTCAACAGGCTGACCATTTTCAACAAGTATTTTCACAACTTTCCCCGAAACTTCGGACTCAATTTCATTCATAACCTTTAAGGCTTCAATAATGCAAAGTGTCTGTCCTTTTTCAACAAAGTCCCCCTCCTTTACAAATGGTTCAGCACCGGGAGCGGGCGCCCTGTAAAAAGTACCAACTATTGGGGATTCAACTACATAAATGTTCTCCTCAACCTTTTCCTTGACCTCAATCTCAACGGGTTTTTCCTCAACAACCTGCTCTTTCGCCTCAACAGGTCTTCCCCTGAAGTACTTAACTCTAACCCTTAAGCCTTCAACCTCAATTTCAAGTTCCTCAACGCTGCTATCCTGAAATTCCCTTATAATTTTCTTGGCTTTTTCAAGCAATTTTTCCTCCATCACACATTCACCCTTTCAATGTATTTCCCTGATTCAGTATCTACCTTTACGTAATCACCCGGATTTATAAAGGTCGGCACCTGAATAACCGCTCCCGTTTCAAGTGTTGCAGGTTTCGTAACGTTGGTAACAGTATCTCCTCTAAAACCTGGCTCCGTATCTGTAACCTGAAGGACAACTGTTTTAGGTAATTTAACAGATAGAGGTTCCCCTTTATAAAACTGGACAGTTACATCCTCGTTCTCTTTCAAGAACTTTGCTTTATCACCAAGCTTATCAGTTGAAATCCCTATCTGCTCATAGGTTCTTGAATCCATAAAGTAGTAGAAAGCTCCATCATTGTAAATGTACTGCATCTCCCTCTCTTCAAAATCAGCAAGTTCAAGCTTTTCCCCGACTTTATAAGTCTTTTCAACAACATTCCCCGTTCTTAAATTCTTGAGCTTAATCCTTGCAAAAGCCTGTCCCTTCCCGGGTTTAACATGCTGATAATCAACTATCTCATAAGGATCACCATCAATTTCAAGCTTCATCCCCTTTGAAATCTGATTGACATCTATTGAAGCCACTTTAACCTCCTGAAAAGTTTAGCCAATTATATCAATTCAGTTGTGCTAAAATTTAAGCAATTTGGAGGCAGTGTGAAAAAGCTAATACTGATAGCGCTGATGCCGATTCTCCTTTCATTTAGCACCTGCGGAAGAAAAGGCGATCCTCTTCCTCCCCTTTCTTACATTCCAGAACCACCAGTAAACGTTAAAGCAAAACAGATAGGGAAAAATGTCCTTATAAGCTGGAATCCTCCAAGTTACTTTATAGATGGCAGGAAAATTAAAGAGAAGGGAGAAATCTCCTATGTCGTAAGAATTGGTTTTGGAAAATCCTTAAAGAGAACGAACACAAATTATGTAATTGATAGAGGAGGAAAACCTGGAGAGGAAATCTGCTATTCAGTTATGTCAATATATAAAACCAGATACAGAAGTTCATTTTCAGAACCAGTATGCATAAAAATCAAAAATCCCATAAACCAATTTCCAGAAATTCAAAATGCAACAGCGGGAGACGGGTTTGTAAAAATTACCTTTAAAAAATCAGACATGAGGATAGCAGTTTACAAATCGGAAAACGGCAAATTTAAACCAGAACCTTACGCAATTTTGGAAGCCGGAATCAACGTATTTGTAGACAAAAACGTCATTAACAAAA
>CAZJFY010000168.1:0-2690 GCA_964545225.1 uncultured bacterium
TTATGGCTTTTCCGTTCTGCCCAATTCTTTCATGGGAAAATAGTATTGGCCCTCTGGAGTCAAGCTTTATCATAATTCCAATTATCCCCATCAGGGGGATTAGAAGCGGCAGCAGGGATATTGATATTGAAAGGTCAAAGAGCCTTTTGACCATTCTCCTGAAGGGGGATTTCAAGTTGTTATTTATCTTTATGAGGAAAAGCTGTTGCATGAAGAGGTGGTAAAGTTCACTGTTTAATAGGGATATTCCTTTCAGGTCAGGAACAACAAACGTGTTATTAACGTGGTTTTGAATGTTGTTAGCAAGCTCTGTTAGTTTTTCCCTTGAGAGCGTTGGGATAGCTATTACCGCTGCTTTTACGTTCTTTTCCTGTGCTACTTTTTCAAAATCGCCGATTTTCCCCAGAACTTTAACGGTTTTCCCGTTGATTTTAAGTTCAGGTTCTTGAGGTTCGTCATCAAGAAATCCAACTATGTTGTAACCAATAAATCTATCGTTTAGCAGTCCCTCTGCCGTAAGCTTTCCCGATTCACCAGCCCCAACAATGATAAGGTTTTCCTTCCAGATGCCAAGTTTGTAGAGGAGATGTTTGCCTATGTATCTGAGAAAAGGGAATGTGATGATGCTGTAGGACCACAGTAAGCCAACAGTCAGCCTTGAAAGCCTGTCTGTTAGTTTTCCCATTGAGACGAGTGCAAATGTGACGATGATTGCTATTGTTATTGCTTTGAGCATGTACTTTGTCTCATCCCAGAACGGCAGCCTCTGGGTATAAAGTCTCTCATATGCAATAAACAGAAGGAACGTTAGAGGAATCCACCAGAGGCTTAAAAAGTAGGTAAATGGAAGCTGGAATTTTATGGGAAAGGGGAACAATGAATCGAGGAGTTTCCTTGAAAGGAAAGCAAGTCCTAAAGAAAGGTAAAAGGCAGTCAAGTCTACGGCTATCAGGAAGATTTTGCTTGCCCAATCCTTTATCATTTAATCTCCCTATGGTTTTTCTCTAAAGAAATGGAGACCGTTTTGAACGTTTCCAGCAGCAATGGATTTTTAATTTTGTTGAAAATTTTCTTTGCATTCTCTTCATCATAGATGTGCACAAGAGCATTTCTAAGTTTTATCATTTCTGAAAGCGTTTCCTCGTAGCTATAGGGGATAAGCCCTTCCTTTAAAAGTTCTGAAAAGCAGGAGCGAGGAGAGTTACACTCGATACCTCTCATGCGAAGAAATTCCTTTACGCACTTCCACATGGATTCATATGTGTATTCAAAACGCTTTGTTGTTATTTCAACGATGAAATCTTCCCTGAAAAAACTCAAAAGGGAAGGATTTTCCAGTATCTCTATAAGCTTTTCAAGAGCCTTTTTAAATCTCTTACAAGCTCTGGTATATTTCTCCATATCCTGCCTCTTTCAACGATGTTTTTCAGCAATTCCGTATTTTCTATTGTCTTAAGATCGATAAGATCAACCTGACGTAAAATGGGTAGCTGTTCAAGTCTTTCCATAATGTTTAAGTACTCTTTACTGGTGAGCTTCCCTTTGCAGTATATAGCAACATCAATATCGGATGTTCTATTGAACCTTTTTTCATCTAAAATCGAGCCAAAGAAAATTATAAGGCATTCCTCTCCAGTTACGTTTTCTATGGCATTACCTATTAGATTTATGTAATCCTCTCTTGAGTAACTTTTAACTTTTTCCATGGTGACCTTTCAAAACTTTTTATTTCTTTCCCAGTTCCATGCCGTTTCTATTATGTACTCTAAGTCGTCAAATTTTGGTTTCCAGTTAAGAAGCTTTACTATTTTCGAGTTATCGGCGACAAGGACTGCCGGATCACCTTCTCTTCTTCCCCTTTCTTCAACTTTAAAATTGACCCCTGTAACCTTCTTTGCAGTTTCTATGACCTCTTTGACAGAAAATCCGTGTCCATAACCGCAGTTTAAAGCGCAGCTTTTGCCACCGTTTAAAAGGTAATCCAGAGCAAGAATATGAGCCTCAGCTAAATCTGAAACGTGTACAAAATCCCTTATGCAGGTTCCATCGGGGGTAGGATAATCGGTTCCAAATATTTTTATGCTTTCCATTTCCCCTTTTGCAGCTTTTAACGTTAATGGTATAAGGTGGGTTTCTGGATTATGGCTTTCACCAATTATCCCTTCGGGGTCAGCTCCTGCTGCATTAAAATACCTTAAAGATACGTACTTTAATCCGTAGGCCTTTTCAAAGTCTTCAAGCATCTCTTCAACAAAGGCTTTTGATTGTCCATAAGGGTTTATGGGTTTTAATGGTTCAGTTTCAGGTATTGGAACTTTCTCAGGCATGCCGTAAACCGCAGCCGTTGATGAGAAGATGAAATTCTTCACTCCATTCTCAACCATTGTTTCTATCAGGTTTATTGTGTTTAAAGTGTTGTTCCTGTAGTACTTTAAAGGTTCTTTTACAGATTCAGCAACTTCTATAAATGCAGCAAAGTGCATAACGGCATCTGGCTTAAACTCTTTAAAGATATCAGTTAAGCCCCTTTTATCTTTCAAATCCGCAACGATCAATTTTCCGTACAGGACGGCTTCTTCGTGTCCTCTGGAGAGATTGTCAACAACTAAAACCTCAAAACCTTTCTCCCCCAGTAATTTAACAACATGACTTCCTATGTAACCTGCTCCACCAGTGATGAGTATTTTCAT
>CAZJFY010000169.1:0-2688 GCA_964545225.1 uncultured bacterium
TATGTGATAAATGCGTATAAAAAGAATCTCAGGTAAAGAGATGGTAAACGGGAATGAAAAAAACGGTAAACTTGTAAATAAGAAAGTTCTTAATGAGATTCTTTCGGATGAGGAACTTCAGGCTCTTCTTGAGGAAGCTTCTGCCCTTCAGAAAGGTCAAAGTGTTCCAGCAGAAGAAGCTCAGAGAATGGGACCTTCTCCGGAGCAGAAGAGTTTAGAAAGTGTAGAAGAGAAAGAAAAAAGCGAAACTTACTACCTTCATACTGATTTCAAATTTGTGAGCACGTTTACTATTTCAGTGGTGAATGAATTCCTGTCGCTTGTTTCCTCGATGGTCAGCACCTCTTTAGATTTGACTGTTACAAGAATTTCAAGAGAAGAAGTTTTTTCGAAGCAAGACCTCCTGATGCTGAAGGGAGAAATTTCGTTTGTAAATATCCCTAAGGCAACCTATCCGATTTTTCTTGTATTTCCGAGAGAGCTCTTCCCTCTCATAGTCGATTCCATACTTAGCAGTCCCAAGCTATTCAAGTATCAGCAGGAATTCGTGCATAGAATAATTCATTCAGCTGTTGACTGGGATATAGTGAAGTTCTTCTGGGGACGACTTTTCCTTTCTTTGGAGGAAACCACTTCGAGGGAATTTGCAAGAGCTAAGGTATCAATAACTGGAAGTGAGAATAGCAGTGGAGAGGTAGTAGCTTATTCCCTTAAGCACACTTTGTTTAGGATAGATATGAATCTAAAGCTTCACATCTGGAAGTTTCCAGTATCTTTGTTAATAGATTACGATTTTTTAGATGTGTGTGACCTTATATACAGAGGAATTTTGAAGGAAAAGACTCCAAACTGGAAAAGTCTTTTAAGGGAAAAAGTGCTAAGTTCTTCAGTAGATATTGAGGCAAAAGTTTTTTATTCCAATTTCACTCTGAGAAAACTCCTTTCTCTCAGGAAGGGGGATATTCTTAGTTTCTCCCCCGAAAATGTAAGTCTGGTTATAAATGGTGAACCGAGATTCAGAATGAAGCTTGGAACGGTGGAAAATAATATGCTTGCTGTTACTTTAGCAAGTGAAGAGGAGTCTCCTGAACTTAAAATGAAGGAGGTGGGTAACAATGGGTCTTCTCAAAACAGTTGACATAGCTGTTTCAGGAATGGTGGCACAAAGGCTCCGGATGGGGACAATAGCAAGTAATCTCGCTAATGTCGATTCAACTTCAACTCCCGAAGGAGGGTATTACAAGAGAAGAGATGTCCACTTTAAAGCCGTTCTTCTGGACAAACAGAACCAGGTATACGGGGTGATAGTAGATAAGATTGTGAAGGATAATCGCCCTCCCATCATAAAGTATGAGCCTGAAAATCCTGATGCAGATAAAGAAGGTTATGTAAAGTATCCAAATATTGACCCTGCAGAAGAGATGACGAATTTGATTGAAGCAAGCAGAATGTATCAGGCAAATGTAAATGTTGCGAACAATGCTAAGAATCTGGTGAATCTGACATTGGATATTCTGAGAAGCTGATGAAAAGTGTGAAATAGGGGGTGAAAGATGGAATTAGGAGGAATTCAATTCAGGCTTTTGAAAGACGATATGGGCGAACAGGTAACTACCGGCAATGGAAAAGGAACTAAGAGTTTTATTGAAACTTTGAAGAAAGAATTGGAAGAGCTCAACCAGACTGTTAAAACGGCTGAAACGAAAACTCTTGAGATTGCAAGTGGAAAAAGTGAGGACATCCTTGGAGCGGTTGTTGCAATGACCGAAGCCGAGCTTGCAGTGAAAGCCGCCGTTCAGATGAGAAATAAAGTAATGCAAACTTATCAGACGTTCATTCACATGCAGGTGTAATAGATGGCTCTAAACATTAAGGACGTTATCGATAAGGAAAAGGCTCTCTCATTTTTTGAGAAACATAAGCATCTCGTCATAGGAGGGATAGCAGGTCTTGTTATTTTTGTAGCACTTCTTTTCTACGTTTTTGTTTCATTCCCTAAGGAAGAAAGGAATTTTGCTCCGCTCTTTACAAACCTTAATCCTGCAGCAGTTGAGGAAGTTGTAAAAGAACTGTCAAAAGAAGGAATAAGCTTTAAGGTCTCCTCAGATGGAAAGGTTATTTACGTTCCGAAAGAAATGGTTTATTCCACTCGAATTTCTCTTGCCTCAAAAGGGATTCCATCGAGCGGTAAGATAGGTTTTGAGCTTTTTAAAGAACCAAAGTTTGGAATGAGCAAATATCAGATGAAAATACTTTATCAGCAGGCCATCGCCAACGAACTCGCAAAAAGTATAGAAACTTTATCGCCTGTAAAATCTGCAAAAGTTATTGTTTCCTTTCCAGAGGAAACTTCTTTTCTTTCAGAAGAAGAGCCAAGAGCTTCTGCTGTAGTTGAACTTTATCCAGGAGAGAGACTCTCAAAGGAACAGATAAGGGGAATTGTTAATCTATTAGTTAAGTCAATTAAAAATCTTAAACCGGAAAATGTATCCGTGGTTGACCAGTTCGGTAATGATTTAACCGAGGAGGTATTCGATGTCTCTTCTTCAGATGAAGTAGAAAGAAAACTGAAGATTAAAAGGAAAGTCGAGAGGGGAATAGAGTCCAAAATAATGGCAATGCTTGCCAAGGTTTATGGCGCATCGAGGGTTTCTGTAAAAGCTAATGTTGACCTGGATTTTACTCAGG
>CAZJFY010000170.1:0-2686 GCA_964545225.1 uncultured bacterium
TTCTCCAGCCTGCAGATTCCTCCTTGCTCCTTAGCTCAAAAGCTGCAGCTCTTACTATGAGAGCAAGGAGAACAACAAAGAGTGCTATGTAAAGGGAGCTGAACAGAGAAGCGTAAAGCTCAGGAAATGCGGCAAAAGCTGCACCTCCAGCTGTGATAAACCAGACTTCATTCCCATCCCAAACAGGACCTATTGCATTAAGAAGAACCCTCTTCTCAATGTCCGTCTTTGCAATGATACCGTGAAGTATGCCAACTCCAAGGTCAAAACCATCAGTTACTATGTACCCTGCTATTAGCACTGTTACTAAAAATGCCCAGATAGTATTAAGATCAATGTGCATCTCACACCTCCCCTTTAATATAGTTCCGCTGACTTTTCAGGACCCTTTGATGCAAACTTTGCAAGAAGGTAGAAATCAATGATAGCAAGGATAACGAACGTTGCAACAAACACAACGTAGGTAATTATTACCTCAATGGATGTAAGAGGTGAAACGGCCTGAGCTGTTTTAAGCCCCATGCCTGGATTAACTATCTTTCCACCTTCCACCGTTAGAGGATAAACAATCCAGGGCTGCCTTCCCACTTCTGCAAATGTCCATCCAAGCCAGCAAGCTATATATGGAAGCGGAAGAGAGTAAAGCGCAACCTTGAGGAAACCTGGACTGTTTTCAAGGTTTCTGTACTTAACTAAACCGATGATAAACAGGATAACAAAGAAGAATCCAAGGTAAACCATAAGGTGAAATGCCCAGTAAGAAAGGTTAACAGGAGGTATGTAGTTACCGGGACCGAAAGTTTCCTGAAACTGACTTTGAAGATCCTTAATGCCTTTTACTTCAGCGTTAAAATCGTGGAAAGCAAGGAAACTCATAAGACCCGGTATCGGAAGGGGAACTTCAAATGCATTCTTCTGAGCATCCTGATCAGCCCAGGCAAAAAGCGTTATAGTTGCTCCTTTGGTTGTATCCCATAAAGCCTCTCCGGCAGCGAGCTTCGTTGGTTGAGTATGAGCGACTTCAGATGCGTGGAAATCACCAATAACAACCTCTCCTGCTGATGCTATAAGACCAAAAACTATTGCAATAAGAGCTGATTTCTTGAAAAACTCAACATGTTGTTTCCTTAAAAGGTGGTAAGCACTTACTGAAAGCACGAAGATGGCTGAAAGTATAAATCCAGCCGTCATAGTGTGCCAGAACTTTACGTCAGCAACGGAGTTAAAAACAACACCCCACCAATCTGTTAGCTCAGCTCTTTTACCCACAACTGTCTGATTTACAGCTGAACCTACCGGATGCTGCATCCACCCATTAGCAATGAGTATCCAGAGGGCTGAAAGGTTTGAACCAATAGCGGAAAGCCAGCCTGCAAGAAGGTGAACCTTTGGAGGGACCTTATCCCAGCCAAAGAGGTAAACTCCAATAAACGTTGACTCCATGAAGAAAGCCAATAGTCCCTCAATTGCAAGCGGTGCCCCAAAGATATCACCGACGAACCTTGAGTAGACCGACCAGTTCATCCCAAATTCAAATTCATGAACAAGTCCAGTAGCAACTCCCAGCGCAAAGTTGATGGCAAAGAGCTTTACCCAGAACTTTGCCATGTCCTTGTAGATCTCTTTCCCGGTTTTGTGGTAGATTGTGAGCATGATAGCCGAAATTGTCGAAAGACCAAGCGTTAACGGCACAAAGATGAAATGGAGGAACGCCGTCATCGCAAACTGAAGCCGTGAGACCAGTAGTACAAAGTCCATCTTGCCCCTCCTTATATATAGATTTGTTTAACTTCATCCTCCACCAACCACCTAATTTTAGAAAACTCCCCAAGAATATGTCAAGTGTCATAATGTATTGAATATTAGAATATTATCATATAACTTGAGTTCCTATGCCTCTGTCTGTAAATATCTCAAGCAGGACTGAATGCTTAACCCTTCCATCAATAATGTGAGCCTTTTTAACCCCCCCAGAAAGGGCTATATCACAAGATTTAAGTTTTGGAATCATCCCCCCATAAATGACACCCTTTTCAATCAGGCCTGGAACCTGACTTCTTTCAACAGTTGTTAATAGTTCTCCGTCTCTCTTTATGCCTTCAGTATCAGTCAGCATTATGAGCTTCTCGGCTTTTAACGAGGAGGCAATGGAGCCTGCAACGATATCGGCATTTATGTTATAAGCCTGAAAGTCCTCTCCAAAGCCAACCGGAGCAATAACAGGAATAAACTTTGAACTTATAAGGTTAGTAACAATCTCAGGATTCACGGATTTAACCTCTCCAACAAATCCAAGGTCTATAATCTCCGGAGCTCTGACTTCCTCAAGGTACTTTTTAGAATCTATCTTCCTTGCAACTAAAAGATTCCCATCCTTTCCAGAAAGGCCAACAGCATTGCCACCATGAGAATTTATCAGGCTTACAATCTCCTTATTTACCTTTCCAACTAAAACCATTTCAACAATATCCATTGTTTCTCTATTCGTTACCCTCATACCTCCAACAAATTCCGTTTTCATGTTTAGCCTGGCAAGAAACTCCCCTATTTGAGGGCCACCACCATGAACAATAACAGGATTTATCCCAATGTACTTAAGAAGAACGACATCCTCGGCAAAGCTTCTCTTTAAAGACTCCTCAACCATTGCACTTCCACCGTATTTGATAACAAAAGTCTTTCCATA
>CAZJFY010000171.1:0-2682 GCA_964545225.1 uncultured bacterium
GGAAAAACAGTTCAAATACAGCGAAGCTTTACAGGATATCTAAATCGGTGAATCCTAAAACGTATCATGTTGAATCAAAGGATGATATAGATATTGGTTGGTTTGAAAACATTGAAGTTGTTGGTATTACAGCGGGTGCTTCAACTCCTCAATGGGTTATTGATGAGGTGGTTGATTTTCTAAAGACGTTTGGAAAAGGGGGAAAATTGGTTGGAAGGGGAGTTTGCAAAGTTACTTGAAGAAAGTTTTAAAAGGCCAAAGAAGGAACTTGTTAAAGGAATAGTTGTAAAGATAACAGAAAAAGAGGTCTTTGTTGATTTTGGATGGAAAGCAGAAGGAGTAATACCTATTAAAGAGCTTGGATTTAAGCCTGAAATTGGGGATTTTATTGAGGCCTGTATAGTTGAACCTGAAACAGATGAAGGGTATGCACTGCTTTCTGTCAACTGCGCGAAAACCTTGAAGCAGTGGCAAAGGATTGCTAATGAGATAGAAAAAAGGGGCATGGTTGAAGGGATAATCAGGCAAAGGGTTAGAGGGGGGTATAAGGTTGATATTGGGAATGGTATCTTTGCATTTCTTCCGATGTCTCAAGTTGATGTAATACCCCTTGTTAGACCAGATGATTGGCTTGATAGAAAAATTAAAGCAAAGGTTCTATCTGTAGATAAGAAGAGGAAAAGCATAGTTATATCCAGGAGGAAACTGATTGAGGAGCAGAGAAAAGAACTAAGGAGTAAGACGTTAGACAGGCTTAAAGAGGGAGAAGTTGTGGATGCTCTGGTAAAGAACGTTGTTGATTTTGGAATATTTGTTGATGTTGATGGAGTAGATGGCTTAATTCACAAGAGTTTCATATCCTGGTCAGGTTTGAAAGATCCCTCCGAAGTTGCAAAAATTGGTGACAAAATTAAAGCTAAGATAACTAAAGTTGATAGGGAAAAAGGTAGATTGTTTTTAAGTTTAAAGGATCTTTCTGAGGACCCTTGGAAAAAAGGGATAAGCTTTAAAAAGGGAGATTCTGTAAAAGGGAAGGTTTCAAGAATTACTTCAAAAGGAATTTTCTTTGAGCTTCCGGGGGATGTTGCGGGATATTTGCCGTCTGACAAAATTCCTGCAGAGGCTAAATTTAGGTTGAAGCACTTGTATGAGCTTGTAGTTGATGGTATAGATAAATCAAGTAGGAGAGTGATTTTAAAGTGGGTAAAAGAAGAGTAGAGATAAAGAACAAGAAGGCTTTTTACGATTATGAAATTTTGGAAAGGTATGAGGCTGGTATTGAGCTAAAAGGGAGTGAAGTCAAATCCTTAAGGGAAGGTAAGGCGAACCTCAGAGATTCCTTTGTTAGGATAGAGAATGGGGAAGCTTTTCTGTTTAACGCTTACATTGCTCCCTATTCCCATGGTGGTCTTTTTAACCATGAGCCGACAAGGAAAAGGAAGCTTCTTCTTCACAAATCTGAAATAAAAAGGCTTCTTGGAAAGTCCATGGAAAAAGGACTCACTATAATACCTTTAAGGATTTACTTTAATGAAAGGGGAAAGGTAAAAGTTGAGATAGCTCTTGCAAAGGGTAAGAAGCTTTACGATAAAAGGGAAACAATCAAGCGAAGAGAACAGGAAAGGGAAGCAAGAAGAGCTATGAAGAATTACATTTAATCTCTCTTACGAACTCCCTGTTTTGAACGTGCCAATCTACTGTTCTTTTAAGTCCCTCTTCAAGGGATACCTTTGGTTCCCATCCAAGGATTTCTCTTGCCTTTGTTATATCTGCCCATGTTGCCTTTAAGTCTGCTTTATGAAAAGGCTTGAAAACTCTTTCTGCTTTTTTTCCAAGGTATTTCTCAATTAAACCAATTACCTGGTTAAGTTCATAAGGTTTATTCCCTCCAAGGTTTATAATTTCGTATCCTGTTTTGGTTTCAAGAGCTTTTATCGTTCCCTCTGCAATGTCGTCAACGAATGTAAAATCTCTACTCTGTGTTCCATCCCCAAAGACTTCAATGGGTTTTCCTTCATCAATCTGTTTTATGAATCTAAAAATGCTCATGTCAGGTCTTCCAGCAGGACCGTAAACTGTAAAATACCTAACAACTGTAACATCTATCTCGTATAGATAGTGGTAGGTATATGCCATAACTTCTGCTCCTTTCTTGCTCGCAGCATAGGGAGAGATTGGAGTATTAACAGGAAGGGATTCTTTAAATGGCATTGGTTGTCCTGCGTAAAGGGAAGATGTTGATGCTAAAACAAATTTTTCAATTCCCTTTTCCTTCATAATTTCAAGTAGATTCGTAGTTCCAAGAACGTTTGTCCTAACGTAAACAAAAGGATCTATAATGCTATACCTTACTCCTGCACGTGCTGCAAGATTTATAACTCCGTCTATTTTGTTATCATCAAATATGATTTTTATTGCTTCATAGTTTTCTATATCGGTTTTATAAAACTTGAAGTTTTCATTCTCTTGTAGCCTTGAGAGTCTATACTCCTTTAATCTAACATCGTAATAGTTGTTCATGTTATCCACGCCAACAACTCTGTATCCCTTCTCAAGAAGCTTAAGGGCTGTTCTATATCCAATAAAACCAGCAGCACCCGTAAGCAAAATGCTTTCCATGGTTTTCTCCTACATGATTCCTGTTTTCGAATTATAGCAGGATTATATGTTTCTTGTTAGAAT
>CAZJFY010000172.1:0-2682 GCA_964545225.1 uncultured bacterium
TACATACTTAAAAACATCAATTTAACTTTTGAAAAAGGAAATAAATACGCAATAGTTGGGAAAACCGGAAGCGGTAAAAGTTCCCTGGTAAGCCTTATACCGAGATTTTATGACCCTACTAAGGGAACAATCCTTATCAATGGAAAGGATATAAAGAGCTTTAACCTGAAAAGCTTGAGAAAGAAAATTGGCTACATATCTCAGGATATTGTACTTTTCAGAGGAACCATCCTTGAAAACATTTCAATCGGCAACCCATCTGCAAGCCTTGAAGAAGTTGTAGAAGCTGCAGAAACAGCCAATATCCACAAATTCATCACCTCCCTTCCGGAAAGCTATGATACGCTTATCGGGGAAGGAGGTATTGAACTTTCCGGAGGACAAAAGCAAAGAATTGCCATTGCAAGAACCATACTAAGGAATCCAGATATTCTAATTCTTGATGAGGCAACAAGCGCGCTTGATTCCGAAACTGAGAAGGCAGTCCAGAAAGCAATTGATGAAAGGTTTAAGGATAAAATCCTTATAACGATCGCTCACAGACTCTCAACAGTTATCAACAGTAATGAAATTATATTCCTTAAAAATGGAGAAATTGCAGGTAAAGGAAACCACAAAGAACTATACGAAAAGCTTCCCGATTATAGAAGATTGGTCGATCTACAGTTTAAAATTTAAATGTTCTTTTAGCTGTTCAAACGCCTCCTCTGGAGAAAGTTCTCTGTAACATGCAAGATTGAATTCACATTTTTTCAGGTTTCCACATGGCTGACAGTGCAAACCCTTTTTAATCCTTATCACATTTTCACTATCAGGAAACCATCCCTCATAAGGACCCATAATAACAGCTGTCTTCTTTCCAAGGGAAAACGCTAAATGGGAAGCAAAGGAATCGTTTCCTATGAAGAAAGAGGCATGAGAGATAATACTTGCCAATTCCCTTATTCCCACAGGTTTCTTAAGAATTCTCCCTATACCGCACTTTTTGAAAGCCCTTAACGCTAATTCCTTCTCACCGGGTGCATAAGCAAAAAGGGGGATTTCCCCTCTTAATTCCCCAACAAGTCCTGACAGCTTACCAAATTTCTCACTTTCCCAGGATTTTTCCCTCCTCCTTGATGTTGGAACAACCACAAAGAAACCATTTTCCTCAAGCTTATACTCTTCTAAAAACCCTTTTCCCCTTTTAAGTTCCTCCTCCGTAAGGTAAATCTGTGGCAGGTACATCTTTTTATTCTCTATCCCTATTCCCTTTAAAAGCTCCATCCTTTCCCAAGTCGTATATCCACGATTAACCCAATCTATCAAGACATTGTAGTAAAAGTTCTCTCTCTCCTTCCTGAAAGCTACCCTCTTCTCTGCACCTGACAGTAAGGTTAATCTCTTTGACCTTCCTGTCCTTTGAATGTCTATAACAGCATCATACTTTTGCCTCCTAATCTCTGACAGTGCTTTAAGCTCAGATTTAAAACCATTCTCTATACTTATAACTTTGTCTATGAAAGGGTTGTTCTTTAAGATACTACTGCCATACTCAGATGTGAGAAAGTGAACTTGAGAACCCGGAATTTCCTCTTTAATTACCCTTGCAAGGGGAGATGAAAGGAGAACATCTCCAAGCTGCCTAAGCTGAATCAGAAGAACTTTCACCTATAAAACCTCCTTTGATGTACAATTTTACATCCAACCTTTCTATGGAGTAACTCTATGTTTGAATCTGAGCCTGTGCAATGGTTAAAGAAAAGAAATGATAAATTCCTCATAATTTCTACACTTATAATCTCTTCAATATTCTTCCTATCAAGAATTTATGAACCTTCATTGAGTTCAGATGAAGCAAAGTATGCCTTAATCGCAAAGAACATGCTCATTTCAAAGAATTTCTTGATGCCTGACCTTACGTTAAACCTATACCTAAAAAAACCTCCTTTTTTCTTCTGGTTAATTGCACTATCAATAAAAGCTTTTGGAACAAATGAGTTTGCGGTGAGATTTCCATCTGCAATGTTTGCAGTTATAGACTCAATCCTAATCTACACTTTAGTGAGGAAGATTACAGGAGATAAACTAATCTCTTTCCTTTCATCAATGATATTTACTGTAAACTTTGAAGTAATTAGAATTTCCACAATTGCAAGATTGGAAAGCTTTACCCTTTTTGTAAACCTTTCAATCATCCTTGTTCTTATATCTCCTAATCTCAAGAAAGCAATCCTTTCTGGATTTCTCCTTGGAATAGGACTCTTAACGAAGGGACCTTTAGCACTCCCAGGAATAACTGCACTGCTTACCCTGAACCTGATTAAGAGAGATTTTAAGAATCTAACCTATTATCTTCTAACAATCATGATAGGCACAGGTTTATTTTCAACATATCTTTTCATTACGTGGAAAATGTACCCAAGTTTCTTACAGGAATTTTTTGGAAACCAGATACTTGGAAGATTAACAGGCACTTTAAAGGAAGGAACTCCAAAACCGATATACTTCTACGAAAGAATAATCCTTAAACATTTCTGGATATGGAACCTATTTCTCATATATGGAATTTTCGTGTTGGTTAAAAACAGGTTTAGTATGTTTAAAGCAAGCAACAAAGATCTTTTCCTCGCCTTCACTGTCTTCTTCTTTATCATCTTCTCTGGCCTCCATGCAATTTCTCTAAAATTTACAAGGTACTCC
>CAZJFY010000173.1:0-2681 GCA_964545225.1 uncultured bacterium
TTCCCACGTTTTCGGTGGAGGAATATCTCCAAGAGATCTAAGGTTTATCATGAACACTGAAGGGATTACAGATATGATTGAGTAATGCCCCTTTGGGTCTTTAATGTCTAACTTTTCAAAATCCTTGTTTATCTTTTCTCCAGTTATATCAACAAAAACTCCCTTATCTTTGTACTTGCCGAAAAGCTTTTTACTGAAGAAAGTTTCAAATCCAGCAGATATAAAGATATCTGGAAGGTTCTCTTCAGATTTCACATTCTTCATTAGCTCCTCTATCCATGCAGCGCCAAGAGATGCTGCTTCGAGTCTATATCCAATTTTCTTTCCATGCTTTTCTTCGAATTCTGACTTAAACTTGCTAAACATCTCAAGTAAGGGAATTCTAACCGGACATGGAAGGAGTCCAGCAATCTCTATATCTCCTTTCTCCTGCTTTTTTAAAGTTACATCAGCTTCTTCAAAAGACTTTCCAACTGCTTCTTCAAGAAGGTTAATAAATGCTTCAACATTTATCCCTTTCATTCTTAAGGCAGTTTCAAGCTTAAGGTGTTTCCCTATAGTTTCAAGCTTTTTTGGATCTTCAAATTGCTTAAAACCATTTGCTGTGAATACATTTAGTGTTTCCGGAAAATTTTTCACAATATCGTATATCTTCATTTCCCTGCTTATTCTCATCATCGCCTCCACTAATTGGTTTAAGAATAAAATAGTATTAGTTAATTATGTTGTGTTTGATTTACATCAGAAAATTAAACTAACCATAAAAATTTCACGTTAAACTATTCCTGAACCTGACAAGAATGTCTGGATAGTCTGAAGCCATGGCATCAACTTTCCTCGCCAACATCTCCCTTGCAGTTTCCTCATCGTTTACAGTCCATACAGCTACCTTCAGTTTAAGTTTGTGGGCGAAAGCCACAGCTTTTTGCGTTGCAAGCCTGTACATTGGAAGCACAACTTCTGCCTTTATCTTTTTAGCTTCAATAATTTTTCCTGGAGGCCTAAGGTATATGATGCCTGTTAAAAGCTTGTTGTTAAGTTTCTTTGCCTTTATAAGGGCTTCTTCATAAAAACTTATTATGGCAACCCTTTCAACCGCTTCCATTTCCTCAACCAGTCTTACAACATCGTCAACTGTATCTGGTTCTTTTATTTCAATAGCAAGTCCGACTTTGTTAGCCGTTATATCAAGTACCTCTTTAAGGAGGGGTACCGGTTCTCCATCAATCTTTATATTTTCCTTTATGTAATCATAATCAACTTCTCGGGGAGACAGCTCAACACCTGCCAACCTTTTAAAGTTATCATCGTGGAGGATTATCAACTTTCCATCTTTCGTTTTCCTCACATCACACTCAACGATGTCAGCTCCCGCATCAGTTCCATATTTAAAGGCTGCCAGCGTGTTTTCTGGTTTCCTTCCCTTCGCGCCTCTGTGACCGATAATTGCAAAAGGTTTGATCAAAAATTTTTCAGCAATCTCCATTCTATCTCCCAGATGGTATACTTAAACTATTATACACCCAGGAGGTAAAATGGAAATATTCACAATAGACGTTGGAAAGGGAACCCAGGATATGCTTTACAGTTATGAGGGTATGAACCCAGAAAACTGGATTAAGACCATTTTCCCCTCACCTTCAACAATACTATATGAAAAGGTTATGAGAATGAAGGAAAACTTAAGGATTGATGGTTATGTGATGGGAGGAGGGCCTTTGAAAATCGCAATTTTTGAACACTTAAGAAAAGGGTATAAAGTTACAATTTCAGAAAAAGCGGCAAGAACTATAAAGGATAACCTTGACTTCGTAAGGGGAAAGGGGATAGAGATAGTTGAGAAAGTTGAAAATCCTAATCTAATTCTTGGAGATCTGAATTTTGCAATGTATGAAGAGTTATTATCCCTTGCTGGAAGACAATTTCGCCCTGAAATAGTAGCTGTTGCGTGTCAGGATCATGGATTTGTTAAGGGCCAAAGCGATAGGATGACAAGGTTTAGTTATTTTGAGAAGAAGCTAAAAGTTACTCAAAATCCTTATGAATTCTTCTTTACTGAAAAAACCGGTTTTTTCACAAGATTTGATGCAATTCTGGAGCAGCTGAAAGATAACGGCTTTAAGGGATTTGTTATGGATAGCAAAATTGCCTCAATTTGCGGAATCCTCTCATATGCAAGCGATATGGGAATTAAGAATTTCATTGGTCTTGACATAGGTAACGCTCACACACTTGGAGTTTCAATGAAAGGTGAAAGGATAGTTGGAATATTTGAACACCATACAAAATACCTTGATGAAGAGAAACTTAGGAAAATTGTAGAGAAATTTTCTGCAGGAGTTTTAACGTTTGAAGAGATATATAACGATAAGGGACATGGTGCCGTTGTTTTGGAACCAAACGAACCTGAGAAAGTTTTAATAGCAGGTCCTAACAGGAAACTTTTCAAGAAGTATGGAGATTATGCCTACCCTGGTGGAGACGTTATGATAACTGGATGTATAGGTCTTCATGAAGTTGCAAGGAGATATCTATGTCAGAGTTGAGATACGACTTTCTTAAAGACAGATGGGTTATAGTCGCTCCAGAAAGAGCCAAACGTCCATTTAGCGTTACATTTGTTAAAAAAGAGGAAAAATCGGATGTATCAGCTTGCCCTTTTGAACCGGGAAAGGAAAAAC
>CAZJFY010000174.1:0-2631 GCA_964545225.1 uncultured bacterium
ATTGAAAGGATTTTAGACAGGTGCAGAAAGTATGGAATAAAGGATTATTCCATATTAGTTGATGTGCTAAATCTTGCAGTTAGTGCAATGCAGGATGCTACTGTGGAAACTCTGAAAGCTTTAAATTTGGTAAAGCAAAAGTTTAACCTTTCAACTACCCTTGGAGTTAGCAACGTTTCATTTGGCCTTCCTTCAAGGTCCCTGCTGAATTCCTCTTTTATTGCCATGGCTATAGAGCGTGGTCTTGATTCCGGAATTGTTAATCCTGCAGATTTGAGGATGATTGAGACAATTTATGCTTCTGATGTTTTAGTAGGGAAGGATGTAGGGGCTAAAAGATATGTTGCAAAGTTTCAGAATTATCCATTAAGGACTGGAGATAAGGAATGCAGGGAACTCCTTGAGAGAATTTGCAAGCTTTCCTGTTCTTTTTTGGGAGAAAGCATTAAAGTAGAAAAAGCTGAAGCAGAGAAGGAGGAAGCTTTACCTGAAGGAGTAATTGGAGAGATTTTTAAAATGGTTCTTGAGGGTGATAAGGAGAGGATCGTTCCTTTAACAAGAGAAGCACTTGGCAAGTTTGAACCTATGGAGATAAGCGATAAAGCTCTGATTCCTGCCCTTGATGTTGTAGGGAAAAAGTTTGAAAGGGGAGAGATATTCCTCCCACAGATGTTAAGGTCTGCTCAAGCTGTTCAAGCCTCCTTTGGGGTATTGAAGGAAAAGCTTAAAGAGAAAGGTAAAAGGGTAAAGACTATTGGAAAAGTTGTTATGGCAACAGTTTATGGTGATGTACATGAGATTGGAAAGAATATAGTGATAACGATGCTTGAAAACAGTGGGTTTGACGTTATAGATCTTGGAACTAACGTTCCTCCTGAAAAGATTGTGGAAGTTGTGAAGAAGGAAAAGGCAGATGTTGTTGGATTAAGTGCTTTAATGACAACGACGCTTCCTTATATGGAGGAAACTGTTAAGAAGTTGAGGGAGGCAGGTATCGATGTTCCAGTTATAGTGGGGGGTGCTGTTGTAACTCCCGAGTATGCAGAATCCCTGGGTGCCTATTATGGTGATGATGCTCAAGAAGCTGTTAAGATTGTCAGGAAAATTTTAAAACAGGAGGGAAGTAATGGTTAATCAAAACGAGACGGATCTTAACGTGCACAAGGAGATAGAGGAGCTTAAGATGCTTATAAGGGATGTTCCCGATTTCCCAAAACCGGGAATAGTTTTCAAGGACATAACTCCACTCCTTCATAAGCCCTGGGCTCTTCAGAAAGTTGTGGATTTTATAGGGAACAGGTATATCGGAGCAGGCGTTGATATAGTTGCTGGAATAGAGTCAAGGGGATTTATACTTGCTTCAGCTTTGGCTTATAAAATCGGAGCAGGACTTGCCATTATAAGGAAGCCCGGGAAATTACCCTATAGAACAATCAGTGCAACCTACACTCTTGAGTATGGAAAGGATAGCATTGAAGTTCATGAGGATGCAATAAGGGAAGGTATGAAGGTTGTGATCGTTGATGATGTTCTTGCAACGGGAGGAACGATGGGTGCAGCCATTGATCTTGTAGAAAAGTTGGGCGGGAATATAATTAACATTGACTTTCTCCTTGAATTGACTTTCCTTGAAGGAAGGAAACGTATAGAGGAAAGAGGATATCCAGTGTTCTCACTCATAAAGTTTTAGGGGTATAAATGCGCGTTTTCTTAGCTTTACTTGTTTTCCTCCTGAGCTTTATCAATTCCTACGGGTCGGAGGAGTATAAAGAGAGCCTCATGCCGCCTTTTGCCTCAACGGTGCTTGATAGGAATGGGAAGGTTATAGGTTATTTTTACAGAAATCAGTTCCGTTTATACAGCAGGATTGATGAGATTCCAAAAAGCCTTATCTTTGCAGTTATTTCTATAGAAGATGACAGGTTCTTTGAACACAAAGGCGTTGATCCAATAGGTCTTTTAAGGGCAGCAATTACCGATATAAAAGAGGGAAAAATTGTTCAGGGGGGAAGCACAATTACACAACAACTTGCAAAGTTAATTTTCCTTTCTCCAAAGAAGAGCTTTGAGAGGAAGTTTAAAGAGATGGCAATTGCAAGGGAGCTGGAAGAGAAGCTTACTAAAGATGAAATCCTTGAGCTTTACCTAAATTACATATACCTTGGTAATGGAGCTTATGGAGTAAAAGCTGCTTCAAGAGTGATGTTTGGTAAGGATCCTGATCAGCTTTCACTTTCTCAATCTGCGCTTATTGCCGGGATGATTAGAGGCCCAGAGTATTACAATCCATTCAAGCATCCAGATAGAGCTATTGCAAGGAGGAACCTCGTTCTCTATAAGATGTACCAGAATGGTTTTATTTCTAAAAGTGAGTATGAACTTGCAAAGGCTCAACCCCTTGACATTCTTGAACGTCCCAACCTGCCGAGGGTAGCAGGTTATGACCTTGATTTTGTGAAGTTTGAGTTAAGGAAGGTTCTTCCAGATGAAGATATATATGAGGGAGGTTTTGAGATAAAAACGACTCTTGATAGTGAACTCCAAAGTTTTGCTCAGCTTGTCCTAAGCAGGTATAACAGAGAGTATAAAAGAGAGCATGAAGTGCCGGATATTCAGTGTGCAGGTATGGCA
>CAZJFY010000175.1:0-2623 GCA_964545225.1 uncultured bacterium
CCTCAAAAACCTCATCAATGCTTTTAGCTCTCCACTTTACCTGTGGCTTTCTCCAATACGGCACTTAAAACCTCCCGTAATGCCTCCTGCAATATTCAGCTATCAAAAGCCCATCAAAGTCGTCATGGATAGGTTCTACTTTTGGAAAAAGCCTTTTTCCCACTTCAATAGAGGCTTTTTTCAATTCCCTTGTTCCCTTCAATCCTCGTGGAAAGAACTCTTTTTGCCATTTCCTGGAATCGATAACCTCGTATGGAATTTTGAGCTCTTCTAACACGATTATGGAAGCTTCAAAAGCCCTGAGAGCTGAAACGGTAGCCTGAAATCTTCCAGGATTGACCATTGGACGTTCTATAAGGCAAAAGGAGTTATCTTTGAATTGCGATAACAGTTCAAGTAATGCTGGGAAGTCTATCCTTGTTATGTAGCTCTTTTTCTTTGTGTAATTCAGAGTTTTCTTAGTTGGAGTCTTAAAGAAAAAGACGCCTTCTTTGTTGATTATTCCGATACTTCCACTTACTCCGTTGTCTATGCCAATAAAGTTCATTAGGCCTCCTTAAAAGTCAAAAAGGTCTGTATCATCTTCTTCCTGAATAGCTTTAACTGTCTCTTTTTCTTTCTCTTCTTCTTTTTGAACAATTTCAGGAGTAGGAAAACCATTAACAAAGGAAAAAGTTGGATGCTTAACGTCTCCCTCACGGCATTTGGCAATAATGAACTTGATGGAGTAAGGATCTCCTTTTGTTCTGTGAAGGAGAATCACGTTCGAAGCGTCTTGCTCAAGCTGTCCTGATTCCTTTAAATGTCTAAACCCTGGAGGTTCTTTTTCTGCCATTCTTGAAAGCTGGGCAAGAACAACTATTGGAATTTTTAACTCTTTTGAAATACTCGTTAACTCAATGCTTACTTCATTAATGAATTCCCTCAGTGAGTTGTATTTCTTGTGGGGAACCATTCTTTGAACATAGTCAATGTAAACAATATCAGGCTGGTGCTCCAAGACCTTGGAACGAATAGTATGAATTTTCAAGTTGGGATTATCATAGATAGTCAAAGGTAATTCTCTTATTTCATCACCAGCAAACAAAATTTTTTCTTTTTCTTCCAGTGTTAGATCATTCCTGAGAATTTTTCTCAACGGAATTCCAGTAACCAGAGAAATATACCTTTGAATTAACTGCTTGGCGGAAAGCTCCATTGAGAAGAAGAGGACTTTTCTGTTCTCCAGCTTCATCTGCCAGTAAGACATGTAAATTGCTGTCGCTGTTTTTCCTACCCCCGGTCTTGCACCGATAATGGAAATTTCTTCTGGTCTGAAAACCACGTAATTGTCTAAAAATGGAAAACCTGTAGTAATTCCGTTTATCTCCCCACTTTCAAGGTCTTTTACAGCTTCCAGAACTGCTATGTCAGCGTCCTTCTCCTGTTCCTGAAGTCTTTTATTCAACTCTGCAATTTGCCTGAATGCTTCCTCTTCCTGGAGTTCCCCTTTTAAAACCATGGAGAGAAGTTCTTGCTTCTTATCTTCCACAGAAAGCTTTATCAACTCTTCCACATGGAGCTTGAAGAGTCTGAATGACACGAGCGAAAAGTTAACCACGTATGACAAACGGGACTCATCCACTCTCTTTTTGAGCTCCATCGTGATTTTGTCTCTTTCCTTAATTCCACTCTCGTAGAGTTCCTTAATTGCTTCAAACAATCTGGCATTATCCGAGTTCAGAAAATCACTTACCTGAAGCCTGTTAACTCCGTAAGAAAGAGCTTTTTCCGTCTCTTCTATTGGAAAGTCCATATCCAGAAGCATCGTCCCCAGGATTCCGAGCTCTACTTCCATCCTGTGTCTTGTTATGCTCTTCTTTTTTTCCTTCTTGCTCATCTCCCCTCCCTTTTCAGTTTTCTCAAATCCTCTCCCTGGAGAAAAAGAGACTTACCCATTTCCTGGAATCTGCTTTTTGCTATGTCTGAAAGCTCTTTTAGAGAGGGGAGATTGGTTGTTATGATTAAATACGTTCCTGTCTGGTAAGCAGTTTCTATAAGCTCCGAAAGAGCTGGAATTTCTGTGTCTTTCAGGTCATCAATCATTACTACCTGGTAGTAGTTGCAAATATCCGAAAATGAAATCTTCTTGTAGCCCTCTTCCAGGGTGGCAGACACTTTAGATCTGTAGCCTAAAAATTCGTGTTCGTAGGAAAGGACATAAGCTATCCTGTGATAGACTTCCCTTAACTGCTGGGACATGAGATATAGAACAGGGCGATTACCTTCGGAAAGCAGCTTTATCAAATAGCGAATACCAAGGGTTGTTTTGCCTGTTCCTATATCTCCATACAGCAGGAGAAATTGAAATCTTTTACCCTTGAGATTTTGATAAAATAACCTTGCGTTTTCAGGTGGTATTGTGTTTTTCTGTAAGGCATAGTAAAGCTGCCTTAGTGGGAGGTTGCAGGCTTTCAGCTCCTCCCACTCCAAACCGCTTAAAATAGCAGGTCTGAGGGGTTCAATATCGCACTCTCTTACCCTTATCTTTACCATGGCATAGCCTCCGTAAGTGAGAATTCCTTATTTGTGTAAGAGCCACAGTATTTTGGTTTAACTGGTTCAGATAACAGGTCTCCAATTC
>CAZJFY010000176.1:0-2621 GCA_964545225.1 uncultured bacterium
GAGTTTAATATTATTCTTTGAATAGACTGCTGTAAAGGTTAAATCCTGTTCCTTTTTGGGGCAAAAATCAAGGTCAGCAAAATTCCAGTTATAAATCCACCAATATGGGCAAACCATGCTACTCCACCAACCGATGCTGTTCCTGATGTGAGCATTGCATTAAAGAACTGAAGTAGAAACCAAATTGCTATCCATATATATGCTTTAATTGCAACGATATCTATGAAAAATCCAAGGAATATGAGAGTTACAATTCTTGCGTTTGGGAAGAGGAGCATGTAAGCTCCTAAAACTCCACTTATTGCACCTGAGGCGCCAATTAATGGTAACGTTGAATTTGGATGTGCCACTACTTGAAGCAGCGCTGCTGATATGCCACAAAAGGTGTAAAACAGGAAAAATCTTACTTTTCCAAATCTGTCTTCAACGTTGTCTCCAAATATCCACAGGAATAACATGTTCCCCAATATGTGGAAAAACCCACCATGAAGGTACTGATGTGCTACCAAGTTCCCGTAAGGCGTTAATGGATCAGGCGGGGGGATGTCAACACCATGAGTTATCTCAAAAGGAATTACTCCGAACATCCTTATGAATATGGGAAGAGCTCTTCCTATAAAAACCTCAAACAGAAAGATAGAGATACACAGTAAAACAATAAATATTGTTACTATTGGAGTTTTCCTGCCGGGATTGATGTCCTTTAGCGGAATCATTTAGAACTCCTAACCCGTGCTGCCGAACCCCCCTTCTCCTCGTTCTGTTCTATTAAGGTTCTCAACCTCCTTCATTTCAAGGGGATAATACCTTCTCGGTATTAACTGAACAGCTCTAAATGGAAGTTCTGGGTCTGGTTTTGACCTGTCAAACTTAAAGAGAGGAACTTTTATTGTTCCTCTATAGGTCATGTCAATAATTCCAACTGAGTTTGCAAGCATGAATCCATTTTTGGAAAGGCTTGACCTTGGAACGAGATCAAGGTAGTAGCCTGCTGGAGGTTTTACCCTAACTCCTGTATCGTAAAAGTAGAAGTCCCCCTCTTTATCTATAAGCTTTATAAGGAAAATGTCCCAGCCTGTATCGGATACCCTTTTTTTAAAAGGATGTATTGCATCCTTTTCAAGGGAGAACTCGATGAACTTCCTGCTCCAATCCTGACCGTATATGTATGATAGGAATTTCTCGAAAAAGAAGTTAGATCTTGATTCAGTATCAACATCATAGATGGAATGTAGGAATAGATTTGCCATATCTCCAGTAAGGAAATAGCCATCATCTATCTCTTTTGGTGAGAACGGAGCAAGAATTTCTCTTATTTCCACTTTTACCTTTGGAATGAAGATTGTTTTTGTTCCCCACTTTCCGGAAGCTTCGAAAACTCCTCTTACAAAATCGATGTCCGGGATTTTTACTTCGGGAAACTTCTCAAGCTTAAAAACAAAACTTTTATTTTTCTGGAACAGGCTACCTCCAAAGGTATTGTGAAGTTTAACGGCAACGTCAAGGTAATCGTCAGTAAACTCTATCTCCAAACCTCTTGCGTAAACCCATCCAGCAGCCCAGTTAAACACCTCTTCCCTCCTCTGAATAGAATCCACCTTCTTTCCTTAGCTCTATTTCCTCCTCGGGAGTAACGTCAATCATGCTCAGTTTTGGCCTTCCCATCTGGTCAAACCCTATAACTTTTACCGGGACGACTTCAGAGACTTTTATGTTCTCAAACAGGTTTTCCTTAATTTGCTGAGGGATTTTCGATATATGGACAAGACCAACCTTTCCAGGAAGGAATTCAACGAAAATTCCATAGTTTTCTATCCTTGTGACTTTTCCGAGGTAGAGGTTGCCAACAGCTACGGTACCTGAAACGCTTTCTACCATTTTTATGGCTTTTGCTGCAGCTTCCTCTGTTGGTGCAGAAACGAGAACGACACCGTCTTCCTTGATGTCAATCTTTGCTCCAGATTTTTCTATTATCATCTTTATCGTTTTTCCACCAGGTCCAATTAGCTCTCTAACTTTTTCAGGTTCTATCCTTGTAGACACTATTCTCGGAGCATAGGGAGAAAGTTCCTCTCTTGGCTTTGAAATTACTGCGTTCATCTTTTCAAGTATGTAGAGTCTTCCTTCCCTAGCCTGTTTTAGGGCTTTAAGGAGAATGTCCCTGCTTATTCCCTTAACTTTAACGTCCATCTGAATTGCAGTTACACCTTCTGATGTACCGGCAACTTTGAAGTCCATATCTCCAAGATGGTCTTCATCCCCGAGGATATCTAAAAGGATTACATATTTATCCCCTTCTATCACAAGTCCCATCGCTATTCCTGCAACTTGAGCTTTTATAGGAACTCCAGCATCCATAAGGGCTAAGCTGCCGCCACAGACAGAAGCCATTGATGAGGAGCCATTAGATTCCAGAATATCCGAAACTACCCTGATGACGTAAGGGAATTCCTCGCTGTCCGGTATTACCGGTGATAACGCTCTTTCGGCAAGGGCTCCATGTCCAATTTCCCTTCTTCCCGGTCCTCTCATTGGAGAAATCTCTCCTACGCAGAAAGGTGGAAAGTTGTAATGAAGCATAAACCTTTTCTCCTCACCGGGAAGGAGACTTTCAACAAATT
>CAZJFY010000177.1:0-2582 GCA_964545225.1 uncultured bacterium
AAACAGGTACTTTTTGATAGGAAACTGGAACTGGTTATTGGTAAAACAGAACCTTTTATAATGATTGATGATAATGAGTATGCAAACGATGAGGTTGGTCAGTTTGTTGGGAAACCTTTCGTAAACAACGCAATACTGGATCCGGAAGATCAATTTGCTCCAATGGTTGGGTTAATTTTTTCCCCTTCTGAAAAGTTAACTCTTACAGGGGTTTTCCAGAGTAATGAGCAATCATCCCTGCACTGGAACAGCAGTACTGGTCAGTGGGAGGTAAAGGATAAAGATATATACAGCAATATATTTGATAAGCCTTTCCTTGCCGTTCAGCTAACCTACTCCCCGGAGATTGGCGGACTTCCCGGAAATTACAGGGTTTATTACTGGAACGATTCAGCAGATCATATAAAGGTTGGTGAGGCAATTAACAATTCACTGGCAAAGCCTTCAACTTCAGATGGTTATGGTGTTGGTATCTCCTTTGACCAGAAGGTTGGAGAGAAGGTGGGAATTTTTGGAAGGGCTGCATGGGCAAACGACGTTTATGAAGTTGAACAGTTTTACTCCTTTGGTGCTTCGGTTGAAGGTTTAATACCGTCAAGAAATGAAGATGTTTTTGCTTTTGGTATTGCTGCTTTGATACCAGATGATAAGCTTGAAAATGATAACGTTGAGTGGCATTTTGAAACTTACTACAAAATTCAGCTTTCAGAAAATCTCGCAGTAACTCCGGATTTTCAGTACGTTGTAAATCCACATGGAGAAAATGGCAACGATGATATATTTACAGGAATGCTAAAGGCTGAATTTAGCTTTTAATGGGGGAGTGTCGTGCTAATTCTGACTTTTAAAAGTATTTTCACCTTGGCCCACCTTGGGTTGTTTTTAAAGGTTAATCTGTTTCTTCTCTATTCTGAAACAGGATGACTGGAGAACACTGGAAGGAATCTTTTCTTGTTTAGCTTAAATGTGTTAATTATCCAATTAAGGGCAGGTTATTAATTAAAGAACTCTTTCAATTTTTTAGCAAGCTCCCCCTCAGATTCTTCAATAAATTCTTTCCAGCTTCCAGAAAACAGAATTTTCCCGTTTTCCATGTGAAGAATCCTATCTGCAAGTTTTTTAGCTTCTATTGGGTCGTGGGTTATGTGGATGACAGTTTTGTCTCCTTTTAGCTTTTTCAAAAACTCTATTAGTTCCACTTTGCTAAAGAAGTCAAGAGAGTTTAGAGGTTCATCTAAGATTATCACTTCTGGATCAGAAAGTATAGTCCTTGCAAGAGCTACTCTCTGAGCTTCTCCTCCAGAAATATCGGACGGCTTTTTATGGAGAATCCTTTCTATACTAAATTTATTGCTTATTTCTTTTAATTTTTCTTTGTGAAATTTTATTCTTCTGATTTTTAATGGAAATTCAAGGTTCTCAAACACTGTCATATGGGGAAAAAGGGTATTGCTCTGAGGAAGGTAAGAAATTCCCCTCTTTTCTGGAGGTAAGTACGTTATGTCCTTTCCCTTTAAAAAAATTTTTCCGCTGCCTATTTTTTCTATGCCAGCCAGAATTTTTGCTGTCATGCTCTTCCCAGCTCCGCTTTTCCCCAGAATTACAACGTATTCTTTACTCCTTATTGAGAATTCAACATCAATGTTTAGGTAACTGAGTTTTCTGTTTATCTTTGCTTCAAGCACTGTTTCCCTCGCTCCTGCTGGAAATTGATAAGAGAATGGTAAATATAAAGAAACTTATCAGTATTACCAGAACTGCGATTGGAGTTGAGGCTTTTAAACCGTAATTCTCAAAACGTTCGTACAAAAGAATCGGAGCTGTAATTGGATAGTAAGCTATTATGAGGAGTGCTCCTAACTCGCTAATTGAACGAGCAAAGGAGAGAATGGCTCCACGAAGTATGTAAGGAAAGGCAAGAGGTAAAACGATAAATCTTAAAACCTGAAATGAAGAAGCTCCGAGACTCCTTGCAGTCCAGATGAGCTCTTTATTAATTGAACGGAATCCCAGAAGTGAGGAAGTAATTATATAAGAAATACTCACAAAGCACATGGCAATTACAATTCCATAAATTGTATCTACAAAGTGGATTCCAAGGTTGATGAAGAATCTACCTAAAGTTGAATCCTGGTTTAAGAGCTTTAAAAGAATTATTCCTACAGCAACATGAGGAATGACTATTGGTAAATTCAAAGAGCTTTCTAAAAGGTTTTTCCCCTTAAAATCAAATTCAGAAAGAAAGTAAGAGGTTGGTACTCCTATTATCAAGCCCAAGAAAGTGGCAAATGCTGCTCCCTTCAAAGTTGTCAGAATTGCATTCCAGACTTCGCCATCTTTCAGGGTGGATTCAAGAGATTCAGGATTTATGGAAATGAATACGTTTAAAATGGGAATAATTATGAAAGCAAAACAGCTAAAGCTTAAAATGCCGATGAGGAGCAGGAGCCACTTTTGTGTTTTCACCAGTCTTATCTCCCATTTCTGTAACAGGAAATACCGAGCATTTCTTAATTCCTTTTAGCTTCAATTACCTTGGGAGGGTTTATGGGATTTTGATAGCACTTTTTTAGAATTTCTGC
>CAZJFY010000178.1:0-2563 GCA_964545225.1 uncultured bacterium
CTAACAATCTTTCTATTTCTTTGAGAACTTCTACCCTTCCTTCTCTCGTTTTTGAAGAAAAAGGGATGAGCTTCAAATCCTTATTTCCAGATCCTTCCTCTATCTTCTTCTTCAGCTTCTGTTTCTCTGAAGATTTTAATTTATCGACCTTCGTTGCAACGACAACATAAGGAATCCCAAAGAAATCCAGCCAATCTTTCATTTGCCTATCTTTCTCAGTAGGACCGATTCTGGAGTCGATTAGAAGAAAAACTCCTTTCAGAGTATCCCTCTTTTCCAGATAGTTTTCTATCAACCCTCTCCAGCGTTTCTGTTCCTTAAACGAAACTTTTGCAAAACCATAACCGGGAAGGTCAACCATAAAAAACCCGTTATTAACAAAATAGAAGTTTATAGAACGGGTTTTCCCCGGTTCAGAACTTACTTTCGCAAGCTTGAAATTTCTAACAAGGGTGTTCAAGAGGGAAGATTTACCCACATTTGATCTTCCAACAAAAGCAACTTCGCGATAAGGTGTCTGAGGTAAATCTTCCGGGACATAAACCGTTTTATAGAGCTCTACCTTTCTTATTTTCATCATTTTTCATTCAGCAATTCTTTAACTGCCTTTTCAAAAAGAACGTCATACTGAGGAGTGTACCCAACGTTGTAATATCTGACATAACCTTCTTTATCAATTAAAAAAGTTTGAGGTATTGAATCCATCCCTGTAACTCTTCCTGCATAGTTCATCCAGGTCTTTTCATCAGAGGCAACAACAGGATATGAAATTTCCATTTTTTCCACAAAAGGTTTTAACTTAGACGAAGGTTCTCCAATGTAGTCAACAGAAAGACCGATAACAACCACTTTTCCTTTGTTTTCCCGGTAGAGCTTATTCAAGAAGGGAATTTCTGCCTTACACGGTGGACAGTAGGTTCCAAAAAACTGAAGGACAACAACTTTACCTTTATAGTCAGCCAGTTTTACAGGATTTCCGTCAACATCGGTAAAGCTGAAATCAAAAGCTTTAATGCCATTTTCCTGTTCAGAATATCTTTCGGCTCCAACAGTTTGATGTCCCTGACTTTCTTCCTTTTCACAAGCTGAAAAAACAATAGCAGAAAATACCAGAACAGCAGTTAGAAGCCTTCTCATCTTAGCCTTCCTTTTCTTCCAGATATTTTGTGGCAGACATTGCAGCAACAGCTCCATCAGCTGCAGCGGTTACCACCTGTTTAAGGGACTTATGTCTGACATCTCCTGCGGCAAACAATCCCGGAGTTTTCGTTCTCATCTCTTCATCTGTGATAATAAACCCCTGCTCGGTTGTTTCAACAAGATGAATAACAGGAGCAACGTTAGGCTCATTGCCTATGAAGATAAAAACACCGTCAACCGGTAACTCCGTAGTTTCACCAGTCGTTGTATCTTTTAAAGTAAGAGATTCCACAAACTGAGTGCCGTTGATGGAAACAACGATCTTATTGAAAACAGGCTCTATTTTTTCGTTCCTTTCCACTCTATCCTGAATTATTCTTACAGCTCTGAACTTATCCCTTCTGTGAATCAGATAAACCTTACTGGCAAACTTCGTTAAGTAGAGAGCCTCTTCGAGGGCAGAATCACCACCTCCAACTACGGTAACAGTTCTATCTTTGAAGAATGCTCCATCACAAACAGCACAATATGAAACACCTCTGCCTACAAACTCCGCTTCTCCCGGAATGTTGAGCTTCTTTGCAATCGAACCGGCTGCCCAGATAAGAGTCTTCCCTTTTATCTCACCACCTTCTGTTCCAACTACAAAGAGATCTCCATCAAGTTTGACCGAAGACACAGTCTGTCCATTCTCTATAACAGCGCCAAACTTCTCAGCATGAACTCTTAACTTCTCCGAAAGTTCAAATCCTGTAATTCCGTCGTAGAAACCAGGATAATTCTCAATCTGTTCAGTGATCAGAAGCTGACCACCTGGCATCATCTGATCAAGAACAACCGTTCTAAGCTGAGAACGACCAGCATAAATGCCGGCAGCTAATCCTGCCGGACCAGCTCCAACAATAATTACATCCCAGGCTTTCATCAATTACTCCCCAAGTACTCTCTCTATCATGTTCTCAAAAACCACTTTTGGCTGAAGACCAACCTTAACATCTGCAACATCTCCGTTAACAAAGAGCATTACAGTTGGAATACCTCTGATTCCATACTGCATGGCAAGCATTGGAAGTTCATCGGTGTTTACTTTAAACACTTTTATTTTCCCGTCATACCGTTCAGCAAGTTCCTCAATTGTTGGAGCAAGCATTATACAGGGACCACACCATGGAGCCCAGAAGTCAACAAGAACGGGAACATCCGAAGAAAGAACTTCTCTTTCAAATACTTCCATGGATTTAATTTCCTGAGCCATCTAATCTACCTCCTCTGACAAAAGTTTTATTATCTCAACAACCTTCGGATTCTCCATTTTGTAACATGTTTTAACACCATCCTTTCTAAAAGAGATTATCCCGGCATTCTTCAGTATATTAATATGCTGCGAAACAGTCGGCTGCGGGATACCCAGTTCCTGCCATAT
>CAZJFY010000179.1:0-2549 GCA_964545225.1 uncultured bacterium
CTTTATAAAGATGTCTTTTATCAAGTATATACCATATAAGAGAACGAAGTGGAGCGATACCGAGTCCTCCGGCAATGATTAAGATGTTATGTCCTTCCATTATCTCTACAGGAAAACCATTACCGTAAGGTCCTCTTATTGCCACTAAGTCTCCGGGCTTCATTCTATGAAGAACTTCTGTTTTCCTTCCAACCTTTCTGACAGTTAACTCAATCGTTCCCTTCCTTGTAGGAGAAGAACATATGGAAATTGGAATCTCTCCAGCTTTTGGAACTGTAAGCATTACAAACTGACCCGGAATATGGCTCCATTTCTCATTAACCTCTTCGTTCAGAAAGACGAAGGAAAACTTTTTATGGTCAGGAGCTAAATCCTCAATATCCGTTATGAGAGCTCTTTCTGGCTTAAACGGATTAATCGGTAGAGGTTTCGTTAAAAGTTTTTCTAAGCTCTTTTTCATCTTCGACACCTCTGAGTTTTTTGATAGTCTCAACCATACTTATCCTTGACGGACATTCTGCAGAACACCTGCCACAACCAACACAGCCAAGTTTTTCTATCTGATAGGAATAGCCAACAAACTTGTGGTAGTAACGATGTTTAAACCTGGCAGAACGCTGTGGTTTGAAGTAATGACCACCAGCAACTAAGGAGTAGTAGGGATACTGGCAGGAAGTTGTGAATTCAACTCTTGAGATCTTCTTTCCATTAAGATCCGGAATATCAACTGCTGTATAACAGAAACAGGTCGGACAGACGTTTGTACAGGTTCCACACCCAAGACATTTCTTTGCTTCTTCTTCCCAGACTTCTGAATCGTACTCAAGTTCTATCACCTGTGAAATTCTTCCAAGATCCGGAAGATTATCCGGATTAAATAGAAATTTTTTTCGGGATGTGCTCTTCTTGTAGAGAAACAATTCTTCCTTTGTTATTTCCCGGAAGAGATCTTTCAAAGAGATAATAATCTCATCTCCTTTAGGACTTCCAATTGTCACGAAGTAATCATTTCCAATATCTGTCAGGAAGAGATCCCAGTTTGTTCCATCCGGAAAAGCTGTTCCTGTAGAGAGACAGAAACAGAAATCGTCAGGTTTACAGGAAAGTCCTATCAGTACAGTTCTTTTCCTTACTTCTAAGTATCGTGGATCCGGATTTTCTTTAAGATAGACTGAGTCGAGTATTGAGATACCGTGAAGATCGCATGAATGAATCCCGAAAATTACCTGATTTTCAGGAGTGAAGTTGTCTCTAAACTTTAAGGTCTCAACATCGTAAGAAAAGCGTTCTCTTCTATAGGGAATGAGAAATTTTTTCGGAGGTAAAATGGTGCGAGTGTAATTAACCTCAACTTCGGATGTGTCCTCGATAATGTCAAAGAAAAACTTTTCTTTCTTCTTCTTAGGAGCTATCAGAACACCGAAATTTTTTAATCCTTCAAGGAAAGGTTGAAAGTTGCTCTTCGGAAGTACTTTGGCTTTGTCTATGTGAAACTCCAATCTGACTACCTCCTTATAAGCATATTAAGGAATTTATATAAAAATTAGTTGATTAAGTCAAGAATTTCTAAATTTCTAAATATACGTAATATTTTCTTTATATAACTTAGGTTGAATATAAGGTTTTCGTTATACCGATTTTGTGCTGTCTATAAATGTGTTAGAATGTTGCAGGACAATATTCCTGACTTCTCCTCTTTATAATGGAAACAGTGATTGACGTGTGACGGGTAACAAGAAATACGAGATGAGAGATGCGAAATATACACGTTTTGCCTGAAACTGTTAAAATTTTGTAAAAAATTTGTAAAATCCCCCCTGCTTCTTAAATTTATAACATTAAATTAGTCTAATCGTTTCAGGAGGTTTCCATGCTTGAATATGACATATTGATAGTTGGTGGTGGCGGCGCCGGACTTTACGCTGCTCTCTGGGCTGCCGAGAACACAATCCTCAAAGTAGCAGTAATGACAAAGGTTTATCCGACCCGTTCCCACACTGGGGCAGCGGAAGGAGGAATAAACGCAGTTCTTACCCACTCTGTAGGTGATAGTCCTGAAGCCCATGCTTACGATACTGTGAAAGGTAGCGATTTTTTAGCTGATCAGGATGCTGTTGACATTATGTGTAAGATGGGAGCAGCTGTCATTTACGATATTGCCCATAGAGGTGTTCCTTTTTCAAGAGGACCCGACGGAAAAATAGCTCAAAGACCGTTTGGTGGAGCATCATTTCCAAGAACCTGTTACGCTGTTGATAAAACCGGATTCTACATACTCCAGAGTCTTTACGAACAGTGTCTGAAAAATAACGTAACGTTTTTAAACGAATGGTTTCTTGTATCGATAACCCACAATGGAGAGAGAATTGAAGGTGTTACTGCCTGGGATATCAGAAATGGAGGGATTCATCTCATAAGGACAAAAGCTGTAATTCTTGCAACCGGTGGACACGGAAGGGTCTATTGGAACAGGACTTCCAACGCTCTTGGAAACACCGGAGATGGAACCGCAGCTGTTCTTAGAGCTGGACTCCCTCTGAAGGACATGG
>CAZJFY010000180.1:0-2541 GCA_964545225.1 uncultured bacterium
TGAAAGCTGGTTTGATCTAACAAATTGTGGTTATGACGCTCCAGAAGATCCTTTTGTAAAGAAAGTTCTTGAACAGAACATCAAAGGTGAGCAGTGCGCTATTGATACTTACAGTGAGATTTTGAAATTTACAAAGGATATTGATCCTATAACCTATAATCTTGCTCTTCAGATACTTACCGATGAGGTTGAGCATGAAGAGGATCTTCAATCGCTTCTTGAGGATCTTGATAACCTGAAATTTCTAAGGGGTGAATAATGAAAATAGCTTTTCTTGCTTTTAGTATTTTTCTCTTTTCAGCTCCCGCATTTTCTCAGGAAGGCGGAAAGTCAGTATGGGAAAGTCAATGTTTCTCGTGCCATAATGGGAATATGGCAGAATCAAAGGAGGAGCTTCTAAAAGTTTATAAGGATAAAGCTTTATTTGTTAAAGATGCGAGAGAGGCTTCTGAAAATGGTTCGTGTTCAACAAGCCTTGATTTTGAAAAAGCAGCGAACGAACTGTTCACTCGCTAAAAACAGACAATTTCATCAGGCGTAGTATTTTGGAGTTTCTCCTTGAGCTTTTCCACGTCAACGGTGCATAACGTTCCTGAGTACTGTTTTAAAAGTTCCATTGCGTTGTTCAGGAGAAGTTCATAACCTCTCAAGTTGTAATTGTTGAGGTGGTAATATGCAACTGCTATCTGTATAAGAGCTTGTAAGAATTCTCTTAACTTTCCATATTCTGTCATCCAAACGCTTTCAAGCACTTCATGAACCTCAAAGTATAAACCCTCTTTAAACAGTTTCCTCGCAATAATAACCGTGTCCTCAATTGATTTTGGTTGTTTAAAGTTTTTCAGTGTTTTGAGGAACTTTTTGTACTTCTTCAGTTTTGTAAGCAGGTAGTCTTTCGTGAACGCGTCAAGCTCTTTGAACTTTATATATCCGTTTACCTCCTCAACAATGGGGAACTCCTCTGGCAGCTCTATCAGGTTTTCAGTTAACTTTACTTTTCCCTTTTCTGGTAGCTCTACAAGGGCTTTTAATCTTTCTTCAGATATCTTATCGTTCTCAATCAAGTAGCCACTTAGAAGGTCTGCAAGGTAGTTCCTTATCTCAAAAATTTCCATAATTTTCTCCTTAGATTTAGTTAAGGAGAAATTTATGACGAAAGCCATATTCTTTGACAGGGATAACACGCTTATTTATGATAGCGGATATATTCATAAACCTGAAGATGTCGTGGTTCTTGAGTCTGTTCCGGAAGCGCTCCTTCTTGCAAAGAGCAAGGGGTTCCTTCTCATAGTTGTTAGCAATCAGTCAGGCATTGGAAGGGGATATTTCTCTGAAAATGAGTTTCACAAGGTTAATAGGAGAATTGATGAGATTCTCTTGAGTTATGGAGTAAAGATAGATGCTTATTACTTTTGTCCTCATAGACCTGATGAGGGTTGCAGGTGTAGAAAACCTGAACCGGGAATGGTGGAAAGAGCTTCCAGGGATTTTAATATCGACTTGAGAAGAAGTTATGTTATTGGCGACAAGGACATAGATGTTGAACTTGCAAGGAAGGCAGGTTGCAGATTAGGATTGAAGGTTGGAACGCAAAGATTCCCTTACTTGATTGATGCAGTTAAGTTCATAATGGAGGATTATGAAAAGGCTTTTGGTAGTAACAGGTGAGCTTTCAGCTCTTAACTATGCAAAGGAGATAGTAAGAAGTTTAAGGGATAAGCTTGAAATCTATACAGTATCCCTTGCTGAAATTGAGGGGGCTAAGAGAGTACTTGATGCAAATTTAATAACTGCTTTCGGTATTTTTGAAGCAGCAAGGAAACTTCCTTCCATCTACAGGGGTTTCAGGCAGGTTAAAGCATTCCTTAAGGAGGAAAAACCTGATGCAGTTTTGCTTATTGATTTCCCCGGTTTTAACCTTAAAGTGGCAAAGGTAGCTAAGGAACTTGGGATAAAGGTTATCTATTTCATATCTCCAAAGTTCTGGGCTTGGGGCGAGAAAAGGGGAAGGTTAATATCAAAAGTTGTTGATAGAATGTATGTGATTTTCCCTTTTGAAGTTGAGCTTTACAGAAAGTTTGGATTGAATGCCATATACGTTGGGAATCCTGTTGTTGATAGGGTGAAGCCCCTGCTGACAAGAGATGAATTCTTAAGGAAGTTTGGCATTTCCGGTGAGAGATTAACGATTGCTCTTCTTCCAGGTAGCAGGTTTTCTGAAATCAAGTATGTACTGCCTCCAATGTTACAGGCTTCAAAGATTCTTGGTAATCGCTTTCAATTTATTCTTCCGGTTGCAAAGAGCCTTCCATTTAAAGTTGTAAAGAGGGAAGTTATGTCAGTAAACCCCGAAGTAAAGGTTGTTCCTGGAGATTACGTTTACGATGTTATGTTTTATTCCGATGTTGGGATTGTTACATCAGGAACTGCAACGCTTGAATCTGCTGTTGCCGGTCTTCCTCACGTTGTCGTTTACAAGCTTAACAGGTTTACGTATTACATTGCTAAGAAGCTTGTTAAGGTAAACCATATAGCTCTTCC
>CAZJFY010000181.1:0-2531 GCA_964545225.1 uncultured bacterium
CGGATTTTACAGCTCTCAGACGGAGCAGGATTCAAGGTATTTTGCTAAATTTGCAAGAATTCCTGCTCTTGACCCATCTTCGCCTCAGGATGCTTTTAAGCTTTGCGTTATTGGTATTAACATCTCAGAGAGATTTGAAATTCCTGTTTTACTGAGGCCGGTTTTAAGGGTGTGTCATGGGAGACAAATTGTTGATATTCCAGAATTTGAATTCACAGGGAGAAAGGGAGAGTTCGAGAGGAAAATTGATAGGTGGGCGGCAGTTCCAAGGAATCCAAGATTGAATCAGGGATATGCTTTGCTTGAAAAGATAAATGAAATATCCCTTTTTAACTATAACAAACTTTTAAAGCCCAATCTTTAAACTTGAAAAAGAAAAGTCTTCTCGTAGTTGCATCCGGAACAAGTTATGCTTTTGTTGAAGAGGTTTTAGAGGATACCGGAGTTGATGCTGATCTGCTTAAAGTTGATATGCCAACGCCTCTTCCTGTTGGAAAGTTAAAGGATACTATTTCTTCCTATAAAGAGGTGGTCGTTTTTGAAGAGACCTACCCTCTTATAGAGGAGCAGATAAAAGCTTTGGGTAACGTAAAGGGGAAGCTAACAGGTGATGTCTTCAGGATTGATGAGATTACTCATGAAAGGGTAGAGGAAACGCTGTATAAGCTTGGTTATGTAAAGAGAAAAGTTTACTTTGGACATGAGTTTGAAGATAAACCTGATGTAAGGAAACCTTCTTTGTGTTCGGGATGTCCTCATAGAACAGTGTTCTTTGGGATTAAGAGGGTTTTTGGGGATGGGGCTATTTTCCCGTCCGATATAGGATGCTATACTCTTGGGCTCAACCAGAAGGCTGTTGATACCATTCTCTGTATGGGAGCTTCTGCAGGCATGTCATGTGGATTTTCAGCTGCTAAAGTTGAAAATCCGATTGTTGCAACCATTGGTGATTCAACATTTCTCCATTCAGGCATACCTCCTTTAATAGATGCCGTTGCCAATAAACACAGGTTTGTACTTGTCATTATGGATAACAGTACTGTTGCTATGACAGGTCTCCAACCTACTCCTGAAAGAATTGGAGATGTTAGCATAGAGAAAGTTGTTGAAGGTTGTGGAGTTAAGCCACTTGTTCTTGAGTATGATGGAACAATTAAAACTACCGTTGATTTCTTTAGGAAGGTAAAGCAGGCCTATGAAAAGTCAGACGGTCCTGTCGTTGCAATAGTTAAGGAGTTCTGTACTTTTGATAGAGAAAGGGTGAAGTTTCCCGGAAGGTTCGCAAAGGTTGACTCTGAAAGGTGTACAGGTTGCGGTTTCTGTATGGACTCCTTTGGTTGTCCTGCATTTGAATGGGATGGGAGCAAGGTTACTGTTAATCCGTATTTCTGTGTAGGTTGTGGTGTTTGTCTTGAGGATTTGTGCCCGTTTAATGCATTTGTGGAGGATGTTAGATGAAGTATCAGATTGTGCTTACAGGTGTTGGAGGACAGGGTATTATCTTTCTTGTTAAGTTGCTTGCAAGGTGTGCTTTGAATAGAGGAATGAACTTTATTGGGACTGAAACTCACGGAATGGCTCAAAAAGGGGGAACTGTTATCTCCTACTTAAAGATTGGTGATTTCAGCGCTCCCCTTATCGGTAGGGGGAGGGCGGATTTAATGATAAGTCTTTATCCCACAGAGGGTTTGAGGTTTCTCCATTATTTAAAACAGGGGGCTTTTCTGGTTACAAATGTTGTTGATGAATTTCCAAGCTTTCAGGATTTCCACGTTTTTAAGGTTAATGCAAACGAAAGGGTAGTTAAGGGAGATATCGGTTCAAAGTCACTTAACGTTTTTGTTCTTGGTGCAGCTTTAAAGGTCGTTTCTGAATTTCCGTTTTCAAAGGGAGAGGTGGAAAAAGCTATTGCTGAGCTTAATCCAAGGTTTTCCAAGGAAAACATAGATGCTTTAAATAAGGGTTTTAATGTATTTTAAAGGAGGCTCCTGACAGGAGCCTCAAAAGGGGATTTAGAAGAAGTATAGAATGCTTCCCTGAAAGCGGTTAACCGTTCCATCATCAAGTGGTGATGGGTAATCTGTTTCTACTCTTAAATATTCTCCCATTAAGCCAATAGAGGGTGTGAGTTTATAGAAGGCGTTTGTGTAATACATGGTGTTTTTCAATCTGGCAGCTGCAACACCTTTCAGGTCATCGTTATCGGGATTATCAACGCCGGCACCTATTCTCCACGTTAGCTTATTGGTAAGTCTTGCAGTTAGTTCTACCCATCCCCCTACGGCATCTATCTCTTCGGCATCAACAGGGGTTCCGGTTAGCTTCGTGTCGTAAGTTCCGCCAGCATATTCATACCTTACACCCTGACCGATTCCTCCAGTGTACCAGCCATCCACGTTTCTTCCTTTCCATATTTTTCCTGAAAGGGTAAACATATTTGATAGGCCTACTCTGCATTCAGCTCCGTAAGAGTAGCTGCTGAGGTTCTTGTCACCGCTTGCAAGGTCAACCTGTTCTCTACCTACGTGGCC
>CAZJFY010000182.1:0-2526 GCA_964545225.1 uncultured bacterium
AATTGGAACGATTGTTGAACAGCAACAGGACCCTGATAAGTACTTGAAAGAGTATGGCGAAGCCGCATATAGAATATTCAAGTTTCTTGGATTTACAGATGTTTACCATTCCTGGTGGTACGTTCTTCTCCTATCCCTCTTAGGTGTTAATCTTATTGTTTGTTCGGTGAAGAGGCTGCCAAAGATATGGAAGGTTGCAAGGCACCCGAGGAAAACCCTCCCTGAGGGAAGCGAAGTTTCCTTAAAAATTGCCCATAGGCTTACCATTTCGGCAGGTGATATTGAGAGTGTTGCGAATGCGATTTTGAACGTACTTTCAAAGTTCGGTTACAAAACGGAGAAGATAAAGTCAGATAGCAAGGATGAAATCTATATCTTTTCCGATAAGAATGTTTTTGCGAGATTTGGAGTTTACATTGTTCACTTTGGAGTTTTAATAGTTCTTATTGGAGGCTTGTTAACTGCTCTATTTGGTTTCAGGGGATACATGAATTTGTGTGAAGGTTGCGGAAGCAACTTAGTTACATTTTTCGGAAGTGAAAAGGTGATGGAACTTCCCTTTACAGTGGTTTGTGACAAGTTCAATGTAGAGTTCTATCCTTCTGGAATGCCTAAGAAATATCTTAGTAAGCTATCAGTTGTAGAGAACGGAAAGGTCGTTAAAAGGGAAATGATTGAGGTTAATACGCCTTTAAAGTATAAGAACATCTACTTTTATCAAGCAAGTTATGGAAGAGGGGCTTTCCTGTTTTACGTTAAGAGGGAAAATGGAGAACCTGCACCTATTGCTGTTGCTCTTGGGCAGCCCTTTAAGGTTTCCGACAACATTTACCTAAGTCTTATTAGTTTCTCAAAATCGAGGATTGAAGTTCAGCTAACGAGGGATGGGCGGGTGACAACAGCCGTAATTGAGCCGAGGACGTGGTACAAGATTCCTGGTTCAAATGTTTCAGTTGCTCTTGCTGATTTTAAAGCTGTTTCCTACACTGGATTACAGGTTTCCTATGATCCTGGAACCTGGGTTGTGTGGACTGGAAGCACGATTTTAGTTTTAGGTTTGATTGTTGCTTTCTTTGTCAGCCACAGGAGAGTTTGGGGAAGGGTAAAGCTTGTTAGAGAGAACAAGGTTAACGTTGTGATTGGTGGTATAGCAAGCAAGGGTACAGAGGGACTTGGGAAGGAGCTTGAGGAGGTCTTAGGGGTTCTGGAGTCTTCATATTTTACTACCCCTAAGGAGGAGAGAGATGGTTGAATCGGCAACGCTTTTTAACATTGGCATGGTAGCTTACTTTGTGTCTGCCCTTGCATACACGATTCATACATTTTCAAAGAATCAGGCAGTTGGGAAGGGCGCCACTTTCTTTGCTTTCCTTGGAATCATCATTCAAGGGTTTGCTTTTGTCTTAAGGGGAGTGGAGAAAGCTCAGGTTAACATGGTTAGCGACTGGACAGCGTTTTACAAGTATGCTCCTTTCACAAACATGTATGAGTCCCTCATGCTTTTTGGGTGGTCAGTGGTAATACTTTACTTGATCTTTGAGAAAAAGTACAAGAATAAAACTTTTGGGATGTTTGTTCTTCCCCTTGCTCTTATCGGTGAGTCATCAACACAGATACTTGGATTCAGCCAGGAAGCTCAACCACTGGTTCCCGCTCTCCAGAGCAACTGGCTCCTTTTCCACGTCGTTACGACCTTTATCGGATATGCCGCTGCAGCTTTGAGTGCAGGTGTTGCTTACGCTTACTTTTCAAAGAGGGAGGATACAAGTAACAAGGATTGGGGATTAATATTTGCAACGATGTTCTTTATTATATTCTTCATTGTTTACTCAGCCTTCAGGGAAAATGCCGGGATGTTTGTTGGTATTTCAATTGTTGGTTCAATAGCATTCACTGCTTTTCTCTACTTCATGCACAGGTACGGTTTTGCCTCAATACTTCCATCAGTTGATTCGCTTGAAAACATAATGTACCAGTCCGTTGCTGTTGGTTTTGTTTTCCTTACCATTGGGATAATACTTGGAGCAGTCTGGGCGAAGTACGCATGGGGTGGATACTGGTCATGGGATCCAAAGGAAACATGGTCTCTCATTACGTGGCTTGTATATGCTGCATACCTTCATGCGAGGTACATTAAAGGGCTAAAAGGAAAACCCCTTGCCTACTTTACTATTCTGGGATTCTTGAGCGTTATTTTCACTTACTACGGAGTTAACCTGATAATCCCTGGACTCCACAGCTATGCTCAGTAAATAAGGTTTAATTAAGCTTTAAAAGGAAGGTTGGTTTCAGCCTGTAAAAGCAGTAGTGATTTCGTGCTGCCATTTGTGTTTCATACGATAGGAGACTGCCTTGGTTTTTCAAGGTGATTATTAAGTTAAACTTTTCCATTCTTCACGCAGACTCCTTTGCCATGCAACTGGATTATCTATAGCTTGAAATATATTTTTAGGTCTGTTTTCCAGTATTTCCTTAAGCTTTTCTATCTGTTTTTTATCTTGTTTTACAGGAGAAATTATTACCTCT
>CAZJFY010000183.1:0-2513 GCA_964545225.1 uncultured bacterium
TAAAGCGCCTTCTTCAAATGGTTCCCCTTATTATTGGTATGACTTTTGTCTCTTTCCTGATTATAAAGCTTGCTCCTGGGGATTTCTTTACGAAGATTGAGTTGAATCCTTCAATTTCAAAGGAAACTATTGAGTTTCTGAGGAAAACTTATGGTATAGATAAACCTATTCTGTATCAGTACTTTCATTGGTTATGGAATGCCCTTCACTTTGATCTCGGATACTCTTTCTCCTATCATAAGAGCGTTTCAAGTCTTATATCTGAGAGGTTGATTAATACTTTGGAGCTCACGGTTTCAAGTTTTTTCCTTTCTTGGCTCATTGCAGTTCCTCTTGGAATAGTCGCGGGAGTTTTCAACGGTAAGTTCCTTGATAGAGTAATATCTCTGTTCTCTTTTATCGGTATGTCTATACCTAATTTCTTTCTCGCATTTATACTGATGTACTTTTCTGCTAAAACAGGTTTTTTCCCTATAGGGGGTGTTGTTTCACAAGGATATGAGAACTTATCCTTAATAGGCAAGATTCTTGACCGTTTATGGCATATGGCAATTCCTTTAGTTGTTCTTGTTATTGGTAGCATTGCAAGCCTTCTAAGATTGGTAAGAAGTACAATTATTGAAGAGCTTAATAAGGATTACGTTAAGCTTGCAATAGCAAAAGGATTACCGTTTAGGACAGTGGTACTGAAGCACGCTTTTAGAAATGCTTTAAATCCTTTTCTTACACTTGTTGGATTTGACATTGCAGGGCTTTTGTCAGGTGCTGCACTAATTGAAATAATAACAGCTTGGCCTGGTATGGGAAGGCTGATGTTTGAGGCAGTCATGTCTCAAGATCTTTTTCTTGTAATGGGTTCGCTTTACATAGGTGGAATCATGCTGATAATAGGAAATCTCATTTCGGATCTCCTCCTTGCAGCGAACGATCCAAGAATTAGGGAAAGGGAAATTGAGGGAAGGATGAATGTTTAGTTTTCTTGGGAAGCTCTTTGAAAAAAGCAAGCTTGCCGGGGTTTCTCTCATTTTCATTTTACTTCTCTATCTCGTTGCTGTATTTGCAGATTTTATCTCTCCTTATCCGTATGATGTTCAGTTTAGGCACTTTCCATACCATCCGCCAACGCCGATCCATTTTTTTGATAGGAGTGGGAAATTCCACTTAAGACCTTTCGTTTATCATCATGAGCTTGTTGACCCTGTTTTTAAAGTTTATTCAACGGATTATGGAAAAATGTACCCAGTGAGGTTTTTTGTTAAAGGGTATCCACATTACATTTTTGGATTGTTCAAAACGGATATCCATCTTTTCGGTGTTGAAAATGGGAATGTTTTTCTCTTAGGAACAGATAGGCTTGGTAGGGATATTTTCTCAAGACTGATCTATGGAACGAGAATTTCCTTAACAATTGGTCTTATAGGAGTTGCTATATCCTTTGCCATTGGCATTTTGGTTGGTTCAGTTTCAGGGTACTTTGGAGGGATTACTGATACAATTATAATGAGGTTAGTTGAAGTTCTCATGGCATTTCCAGCTTTTTATCTGATGTTAGCTCTCCGTTCAATGTTTCCTGTAGATATGTCAAGCGTTTTGATTTTCATAATTATTGTAGCTATTCTGTCGCTAATCGGTTGGGCTGGACTTTCAAGGGTTATAAGAGGTATGGTGTTATCATTGAGGGAGAGTGAATTTATAAGTGCTGCTAAAGTTTTAGGGGGTTCTTCTACATATGTGATTGTAAAGCATATAGTGCCAAATACACTTTCTTACGTTATAATTGCAGCAACCTTAAGTATTCCAGGGTACATACTTGGGGAATCTGCGCTAAGCCTTATTGGGCTTGGGATTCAGGAACCTTATCCAAGTTGGGGTAATATGCTTTCAGAAGCTGAAAACGTTCATGCTCTCACATCTTATCCGTGGGTTTTGGCTTCCGGTTTTGCAATTTTCATAGTTATTGTTCTTTTTAACGTTCTTGGGGATGGTTTGAGGGATTATTTTGATGTCAAGCTGGAGAGGTAATGCTTTACGCTATTTTTTATAAGCTCTTAGGAATAAACTTATTTAAATATATAACTTTCAGAGCAATCTATGCATCTTTAACTGCGATGGTTTTCGGTTTTTTCCTTTTCCCCTGGTTTAAGGAAAAACTAAGGGATTTCCAGTTTAAACAACCTGTTAAGGATTATCTTCCCGAAGGTCATAAACAGAAGAAAAGCATCCCAACCATGGGTGGGATTTTCATAATTTCCCTTCTTATTTTAAGCTCTCTCCTCTGGAACAGGCTTGATAACATCTTTGTTATTTTATCTATCTTTACTGTAATAGGTTTTGGTGCTATAGGATTTTATGATGATTATATTAAGTCGAAGTTAAAAAACCCAGAAGGTTTATCTGAAAGAAAGAAGTTTCTATTTCAAGTAATCGTTGCTCTTGTTGTTGCTATAGTTCTTTACTTGTCAGGATTTTCAACGAAACTCTATTTTCCCGTTTTCAAAAACCTCAGTGTAGAC
>CAZJFY010000184.1:0-2507 GCA_964545225.1 uncultured bacterium
TGATAGAGAGTAGGTGCTAGTAGAGAGGGTTAACTCCTCAAGTTTTCCCCTCAGAGAGTTTTCTTTTTTTAATCTCTCCTTCCACGATAGGAGGAGTTTAAGGGTTTCCTGCAGGAATTTTATTTCAGACTCCACTTTACTATTGTAGATTTTTCCGATAGGGTGATCCTTTTCTACCAAGTCGCCAACAGAGGCAAAAGCTATAAAGGTACCATCAAATGGGGCTTTAACGATTATCTTCTCCGGTCTTACGAGTCCTTTTATCTCAACGAATATAACATCTTTAAAAACCACATAAACAATTCCAAGGAAAATAATAAAGAGAAAACTTCTGAAAAACCACTTTCTGAATGGTGGTTCCCTTCTCTCTGTGGGTCTCTCTATCTCTGTAGGAATGGGAGCAGTTGCCTTTTCTTTCAGTTTTTTTGTTAGTGTAAATCTCTTCATCTCTCTTGCCCAATGATGATTTTTTGTGGTAAAGAAAATGTGCGAAGAAACTTAAGTTCAACGTCTACACCACCAACAATTTCCTGAACCTTAGGAGTGGTGGCAAATTTCATAGATTTAGCAGGCATCCGTTCAAACTTGAGCGAAACTTCTTTGAGGTAGTCAACAAGGTTCTTAAAGTCCTGAAAGGCTACAGAATCTATTCCACTGCTTTTTATTATCCTTATTGTCTTTTTAAGTTTAGATATGCTTCTACGGTAAAAGCTTTCCATGTCGCTGAGATTTCTTTCAACAGAAAGAGCTATGGTAACAGGCTTTCTGTATGACATTCCTAAGCCGTAGAAATCTGATGAAACATGCTTCAAGAAATTGATGTTAGTTGAATAAGCCATCACATTGATACCATCAACAATCTGAAAAAGCTTCTCTACCAGAGGTTTCCCCTGAAAGGGAACATTCAGATAGCCTGGAGGTATGTCTGCAAAAACAGGCTTTTCTGAAACCTGTTTAACTTCTAAAAGGGTTTCTACATAGAAACCAACCAACTTTGCCCTTTCAAACTTCCACTCTGACAGAGCGTGGGGTTCTATGTCAAGATGCAGACCGTCAAAACCATAAGCGCCGGCCATGCTGTTGAACCTGTTGAAGAGTTTGACAATTTCTATCAGTTTATCCCTGTTTTCAGGGTATATCCAGGTGTTTTCTCCAAGTAGTAGCTGTACGCTTAAACCTCTGGATTTAGCAAGGGAAATAAACCTCATTAATCTCTGATTTCCTTCAAAGGTTCCGAGGAATTCCTTTATCTGTTTACCGTCAAGGGAGAGGTAAATGCCGTCAAGACCTATTGATTCACACTCTTTAATAAAACCCGCCTCAAGGGATGGATTTCCCAGGAACTCCTTAGAACTCCAGACATAGGAAAAGAGCAAAACACCAGAAATGTCCGTCTGGAGACGTGGAGGAGGTACGTAGGAAACGTAGTTAACGGGAGTCATCCGCATTATCCAGGGAAGCTCTCTAACCCCAATGGAGTTCAGAATGGAAAAGTAGTAGACAAGCATGTTTTTCATGCTGTCCATCATAAGATTGTAACTTCCAACCTCCTGGTTTATGAGGGAAGCCAGCTTTATGAGTCCGTCCCCTCCACTGTACAATCCAGCATTCAGTCTCTTTTCAAAAATTTCCCTGTTCTGTTTTACCGTTTCGTACTCCTGTCTGAAGGCAGCGTACTTGTTTCTATAAATCTCAAAGTTGCTCACGGCATTCTGAATGGCAGTAATGAGCTCCGTTTTTGCAAGTTTTACCCGGATGCCTTCCCTCTGTGCCCTTAGCTTTCTCTCTGCTCTTAGAGCCTTCTCTGCCTGGGACTTCCTCCATGGGAAGGAGAAATCTAAGGAAAAACCTATTCCAGAATCAAAGGTGTCCAGGTCATAAGAGGTTGCAGAACCAAGAACACTAACCCAGGCCTTAGGATAGGGATCCGAATAGTTTTTAGCAGCCCTGTTTAGAAGTTCGTAAGCCTCCTTTTCAGACTCTATGTCCTTCCTGTGTTCCTCAGCAAACTCAACCAGCTCGTTTGAAGGTGGCAGGTAAAGATTAACTAAGTTCTTATCGTACTCAAGCTGTGGAACAAAATCAGGAAGATAAGGATCTGCAATCAGAGTCCTTATCCTTGCAAGACTTTTCAGTCTGTCCTCGTAAACCCCAGCAAGAGTAGCTCGGAGCTTTGTTATGAAGGTATCAACAGTCAAAACGTCTGTCCAGAGTGAGAGTTTCCTGTTATAGCGTTCCTTTAACCGTGCTTCAATGTCCTGGAGGTCAAAGATGGCATTCTTGAGTTTATCTTCGACCATATAGCTGTAGTAGTAGTTCATATAGGCACTGCGTAAATCGTAAAGTAATTTGTTCTTTAATAGTTCATATTCAGCTTTTTTTACGTTAATGAGAGCTCTTAATTCTTCCTCTTTAAACTTTACGTCTCCATACTGACCGAGAAGGGGATATCTCCACCTTCCAGAAATTCCATATTTGTATCCAATAATGTTATCTGAATAAGAAGA
>CAZJFY010000185.1:0-2503 GCA_964545225.1 uncultured bacterium
GGAGGTAATTATGTTTGCAGGCATATATGTTGCTATTCCCACGCCTTTCAATGGCGGAAAGGTTGATGAAACCGCTCTTAAAAAGCACATAGACTTTCTCATAGAAAATGGAGTTGATGGGATAGTCCCTTGCGGTACAACCGGAGAATCAGCAACCCTTTCCTATGAGGAACATGAACAGGTAATAAACACGACCATAGAACATGTTAACAAAAGAGTCAAAGTAATAGCTGGGACTGGTTCAAATAGCACATCAGAGGCGATAAGGCTTACAGATTTTGCAAGACGTGCCGGCGCTGATGGTGCACTCTTAATAACACCTTACTATAACAAACCCAATCAGGAAGGACTTTACCTCCACTTTAAGAAAATTGCCGAATCCGTGGATATACCAATAGTTCTTTACAACGTACCCGGAAGAACAGGTGTAAACATGCTCCCAGAAACAGTTGCAAGACTTTCTGAAATTGAGAATATTGTGGCTATAAAAGAAGCAACAGGAAACACAAATGTTGCAACAGAAATACTCAACCTTACTGAGGGGAAAATCACAGTTCTTTCAGGTGATGACCTAACCTTCCTTCCACTACTATCTGTTGGGGCAAGAGGTGTTATATCAGTCACTGCAAACATATTGCCAGCAAAAATGAAAGAGATGTTTATCTCCTTTGTATCTGGAGACACAGAAAAAGCTGAAAAACTCCATAGAGAGATATATCCGATATCAAAAGCACTATTCATTGATACAAACCCGATTCCGGTTAAAACTGCTCTGTGGATAATGGGAAGAATGAAAAAAGAATTCAGGCTCCCACTTTGCCCAACAACGCCAGAGAAGGAAAAGAAACTTGAGGAAACCCTAAGAAAGGGAGGAGTTATTTAATGGCAAGACCTCTGGATTACAGAGATATTGAAAAACTTCTTTTTTACTTTGACATTAGAGAGAAAGACATAGAGAATTTAAAAACACTCGAAGAAATTCTCATTCCTTACGTTGATGAATTTGCAACTGCATTTTATAACAACCTGATGCGATTTGAGGAAATAAATGAATTCATAGAAAAAGGACTTGAAAAACTGAAGGTAACTATAAAAGAATGGTACAGAAAACTCTTTTCAGGAAATTATGACTCTGAATACCTTACATACCTTGTTAAGATAGCTAAGATTCATGTTGAAGTAGGAGTTCCACCACACTACATAATCGTTGCAATGAACTTTGTAAGTAGATTCTGCACCAAAAGGATAGTAAAAGCAGTACTTAGCAGGCAAGGTAAAGGTGAGAAAGTAGAAGATCTAATAAGATCTCTTCAAAAGATACTGGCCCTTAATGAAGACGTTCTCATCTCTTTTTACGTTGATAGCGAAATCAAAACGTTTCTCGGTGCTGGAAAACTCCAGAGAGGAATTATTAACCTTACAAAAAGGTTTGCTGTTCTAACAGATATTGCAATACTCCTTGGTTTAATGATTTTAGCTATATTCGTAATTGGACTCTTCACCTTTGACATACTTCACTTTATTCACGGAAACATATCTCACGGGCTAATAGCAGCGCTTGGGGATCTCTTGATACTATGGACTGTTCTTGAACTTCTAAACAGTGAAATAAAGTTTATGATGGGAGGAGAACTTGCAGTTAGCGCCTTCGTTAGCGTTGCACTTGCAGCAACTATAAGGGAAGCGCTTGTCCTCTCACTTGAACATGAAAAACCAGTTGAGTTCAAATTAGGTATAGGGATTTTAATACTTATACTTGGTGTCGTTTATGGAATCGTTAAATGGTTCGAACTTAAAAGGAGAAAATGATGATAAAAGTTGCAGTCATAGGTGCATTTGGGAGAATGGGAAGTCTAATCTCAAAACTCTGCAGGGAAGATCCTGAAATTGAGCTTGTTGGAATGATTGAGAAAGAAGCAAAAGGGGAAAATGTTTACACTTCCATCTTCGAGATGCCTCGCAAACCTCAAGTTGCAATAGATTTCACATCACCAGACGTTTCAGTAAAGTTTGTTGAAGAGTGTAAAAACTTAGGAATTGCTGCAGTTATAGGAACTACAGGCTTCTCCTCAACACAGATTGAAAGGATTGAGGAAATCTCAAAGGATATTCCTATACTCCTATCCCCAAACATGAGCCTTGGAGTTAACCTACTATTTAAGATTACTGAAATAGCAACTGAAATCCTTAAAGACAGAGGATATGACATAGAGATATTTGAAATCCATCACAGATTTAAAAAGGATGCACCCTCTGGAACTGCAATGAAACTTGCAGAGATAATAGCAGAGAAAATTGGGAAGAAACTGGAAGATGTTGCAGTTTATGGTAGACAGGGGATAATTGGAGAGAGAAAACCGGAAGAGATAGGAGTGTTAGCTGCAAGGATGGGAGATGTTGTTGGAGACCATACAGTATTCTTTGCAACTTTAGGTGAAAGAATAGAATTAACGCATAGAGCCACAAGTAGAGAAACGTTTGCAAGAGGAGCAGTAGAAGCAGC
>CAZJFY010000186.1:0-2473 GCA_964545225.1 uncultured bacterium
AAAGCCAACTTCTTTGAAGCGACAGTAACCTCCTACAATCAGGCTTCTGCAGTTGAGGGGTGGGATGAGATATAGAAGTTGGAAATTACTGAACAGGAGTTGATTGGTGGACTTTACTGATTGATTTTCGTAAGGCAGTAAAACATTCCGTAGAAGTTAAAGAAGTACCAGAAGAGGATTTACCCACATTATAGAAGGTGATTATTAGACAGAAGTATTAAAAGTTGGCGGGATGGAAAAAGCAAGTGAAATAGAGGATTAAAAGACGGCTAAAAGATTACTTTCATGGAGAGGAGGTAGTTTCTTTCAGGCATTTCGTAGTTTTCAATGTAGAAGTATTTTTTATCAAACAAGTTGTTTATCTGAAGGTTAAACATAACGTTTTTAACTGGTGAGATGGAATAGGAGACGTTAAAAACTCCAAATCCTGGAACTTTTTCCTCATAACCTTTTCTCTTCGAGTAGAAGATTCCAGAGAGCGTTAAAGAGTCATTTTCTATTACTTCTTTCTTTGTTACCGCTGCTGTAAACTTATGCTTTGGAATTAAAACTGAAGGGTCTGGAGTTTTGTCAGGTGTAAACTGAGAAGCAGAAACCTTTGAATCCTGGTAAGTATAGGCAGCATATATCAGGATATTTTTTAAAGGATTCCAGTTTCCGCTTATTTCAGCTCCATTTAATCTGTAGCGATTAAGGTTTTCTACTATCCTGTATGGGAAACTCTGTCCTAAAACGTCTTTTGCTGCTTCAAAGTTGCTCACTAAGAAATCTCTCATTTCATATCTGTAGATTCTTGCTGTGAATTTTAAATTTGAAAACTCCTTTCTGATTCCTGCTTCATAGTCCCAGCCTCTTTCTGCTTTTAGATCATATTTGTAGCCGCTGTTTTTGATAGCGGAATATTCCTTGCTATACCAGAGAATCTCCTCTGCCCTTGGAGGTCTGTAAACTCTGCCAACTCCTGCGAAGAACTCTGTACTTTCAACCTTTTTACTTAATGTTACTGATGGAAGAATTTCTGTTCCTTCGATGTTTGGTGCGTCAGTGATGCTGTTACCTTTCCACTTTTCAATTCTTATACCAGCTTTGATGGTGAAAAGAGGAAACTCTTTTTTGAGTTCTCCAAAAAGAGCAAATCTTCTTAGAGCGTTGTGGTTTTCAGAAACAAAAAGAGCACCATTTTTATCTATCTGACCGTATCCAGAGTTTTGGAATTCGAAACCAGTGGTTCCTTCACTACCAAGGATTGAGAAGTCCTCGTAGGTTGTTCTAAACCCATAAGTTTTGTCGTCCTGACCGTCAAATCTAAGGTTAGTCTGCTTTACTTCTCCTGATGGAGTTTTAAAAAGTCCGTAGTATCTTTCTTTTTTATAGCTCTTGTTTGTGTAGGCTGTAAAGTTCAGAAGTCCATTTCCTGTGTCCCTTGACAGTGAAAATCCGTACCTTTCTGTCGTTCTCTCAATGTAGTTTTCACCATTTTGGTAGATTAGTTTAAGCTTACAGTAAGGAGCACAGGCTAAGCTGAAGTAGGTCTCTTTGACTACAGGGTAATCGCCATCGTAGTTAGTTGCTGAATTGTTTGGGTCGTTGAGAACAGGCAAACCGTCTTTCACCCTGTACTTTTGTGCAAAGAGTTTTAAAACCGTAGAGTCACCTACTATCTGGTAAATTGTGAATTTTCCGTGGGTACTGTTCAGAAAGTCATTTCTCAGGTATCCATCACTCTTTACTCCACCAACCGATAGATCTATTCCGGTAGTTCCAAAGATTCCTCTGTAGTTAGCGTTGGTTTTGAACATTCCACATGAACCTGTGATCGAATCGATTTCAAGTCTGTTCTCAGTCGGGAATCCTTCTGTTTTGATGACGATATTTCCGCCGGGATTTGAGCCATAAATAACAGAGGGACCATAGATAATTTCAATTTTCTTTATTTCTTCAGGACTTAAAGTTGATAAATCAACATAGAAGTTACCCCTTATACCAGAGCCATTGAGAGGAAATTCATCTATATAAATGTAAAATCTTTCCGGGCTGAAACTTCTGAGGAAAAATTTATCCCTTGGAGATACTGTACTGCTCAAAACTGCCAGAGTCAGTCCTGGTAATAGATCAAGCTCCTTCTTGAGCGATATCTGCTGGGAAGACACTTTTTGTTCTGCCTGTTGTGGTCCCACCAAGGATGAAGATTCTATTACGACTTCTTGAGCAGAAGCTGGTAAGCAGAGAAGAGCGGATATGAATAGCAATTTTCTCATCCTTTTATATCCTCCTGCCCAAATAGTATGAAAAATACTATAAGAAATCATACTAAATATCCTGAGAAATGCAATATTGAATAAAAGATTTTATGGCTCAGGGCGAGCTGAAAGGGAAGTTTGGGATGGGAAGTGGTGATAATAAAAAACCCCGCCATCTGGCGGGGCTCGAATGGTTTTACTGGCTAAGTTTACTGATTCTCTTCAGCTTTTTC
>CAZJFY010000187.1:0-2456 GCA_964545225.1 uncultured bacterium
ATGAAAATTCTATAAAAGCCAAAAGGTATAAGGAGTGAGTTTTTATGAAATTCAAAAGCCATTTTACAGATAGGTAAGCAAAAACAAAGGCAGTTGCAAAGCCAACAATCAGTGTTTCCAAATCGCTAACCTGTAATGAAGAGAAATTTTTCACCAATTCAAATCCAGTCGCAGCAAACATGGTTGGAATGGCAAGAAGAAATGAAAATTCTGTTGCTGCTTTTCTACTCATTCCTAAAACCATTCCACCAATGATTGTTGCTCCAGACCTTGAAGTACCTGGAACCATTGCAAACGACTGAAAAACGCCGATAAGAATTGCCTTCAAGTAACCTATTTTGTCAGGTTCATCTATTGCATGTTCCTTCTCTTTATACCTTAACTCTAAAACAATGAAGACTATACCCCATCCAATTAAAGCTAAGCTTACAACGAATGGCGAAAAAAGGTACATCTCAATAAGCTTATGAAGTAAGAGACCTATAATTGCTGTAGGAATGAAAGCAACTATTAACTTTTTCCACAAGGTAACATCCCGCTTAAGCTTCTCAAAGTAGATTATCACAACTGCAAGGATTGCACCAAGTTGTATTGAGATTTCAAATGTTTTCTGAAAACTTCCCTGTTTAATTCCCATCACTGCTGATACAAGGATCATATGACCTGTTGAAGATATGGGAAGAAATTCTGTTATACCTTCAACAATCCCGAGGATTATCGACTGTAATAGGTTCAACTTTCCCTCCTAAAATGCTCAAATCCTAACGTTGAAACAGGCTTATTGTCGAGAAAAACCCCTTTACCTTCCCTTACAACTCCCACAACTCTCAAACCTTCCCTTTCAATCCTATCAATTAAGTTTTCCCGAAACGTGAAAACAAGTTCGTAATCCTCTCCTCCATATAAAGCATGGTTTAAGGCATTCTCAACGTTTTTTAGCTTGTCTGAAATTGGTATATGACTTTTAAGGACATTGATAGCAACTTTACTGCTTTCTGCAATAGTTCCAAGGTTAAATAGAAAGCCATCACTTACATCTGTACAACAGCGAACCCCCATGCTTAAGAGAAATTTTCCAACCTCAATTCTCGGTGTTGGATTCAAGAATCTATCAAGGAAATACTTCGCTCCTTTAAATTTTAGTTCTCCTTTAAGTATTTTTAGTCCAACGCTGGCATCTCCAAAAGTCCCCGTAACTCCAACAAGATCACCGGGAACAGCATTTCTCCTGAGCATAAATCCCTTTGTTGATTTACCCACAAGCGTAAGGTCAAAAAACTCATTTTTGCTTTTAACCGTATCTCCACCAACAATTGATGTTCTATATTCCTTAGCACAATCAGAAAGTCCATCATATAACCTTTCAACATCATCAATTGAATAGTTATCAGTTAAACCAACGTTGACAATGGCAAAATCTGGACTTCCCCCCATTGATGAAACATCACTTAAAGAAATGGATAAGAGCTTTCTTCCAAGGTAATAGTAAAGATCCCTTACATGCTCTTTCCATTCAATAGCATAATGGCTTCCCTCCACCAAAGCATCTGAAGTGATAAATAGAAAGCTTTCCCCATCCTTTATAACTGCAGTATCATCACCAGCAGGAACAAGAACATTTCCCCCTATAAAGTTAATTTTTCTTAAGAGCCTTGATATGAGCTCAAACTCCCCCAATTTCATTAAACAATCCTGCAGCTTTCCGTATCACACTTGTAAAGATTCTCAAGTTTAAAATGTTCTACACCAGGAGCTATGACTTCTCCTTTTGAACCATACCTGAATACTGTTATTCCTTTAAGCTTTAGTTCATAACCGAGCATGAAGACCTTTTTTACATCGTCAACGGTTGCATCTCTCCTTAGGTTAACTGTTTTCGAAACAGAATTATCAACGTGTTTTTGAAAAACTGCCTGTACCCTTACATGCCATTCAGGTTCTATATCAAGAGCTGTAACAAAAAGCCTTTTTATCCGTTCAGGAATACCTTTTATTCCCTGAATGCTTCCAGTTTTAAGAGCTTCTTCCATTTGAGCTTCCGATAAAATTTCACCAGCATACTTTAAGAACAAGGGATTAATCTCAACAAGTTCCCTCTCACCAAGTATATGCTTCTTTACATATGCTATAGCGAATATTGGTTCGATGCTTGGAGAAGTTCCTGCTATCATGCTTATTGTTCCAGTTGGTGCAATGCTTGTTCTTGTTGCATTCCTGACAGCTTTCCCCTTGTAAATACTTCTCTCTATATTTGGGAAAGAACCTCTTTCCTCAGCAAGTTTAACTGAAGCTTTGAAAGCTTCCTTTTCTATAAACGACATTATTTCCTCGCCAATCCTCAAAGCCTCTTCACTGTTATAGGGTATTCCCATTTTTATAAGTGCTTCTGCAAAACCCATAACTCCTAAACCAATCTTCCTGTTACTTTTTGTAACTAAAGCAATTTCCTCTTTTGG
>CAZJFY010000188.1:0-2441 GCA_964545225.1 uncultured bacterium
AGATGCCAACGAGACGGAGAACAGGCAAACCGTGAATTCCCTTTGTGCTGCATGTCACGATGGGAATTATGCAAGCAACGTTAACGGATTTACAATTCCTGTGGATATTAATGGGCACTATGGTGGAACATGTGTTAGCTGTCATACTCACGGGGGGACGTTCTAAAAATATCAGGAAGGGTTTAACCCTTCCTGATTGGGATTTACTCAGCGGATTGAGCTTTTGCTACTGCGTCGTTGATATCAATTCTAATACCTGGGTCCATTGAAGCTGATAATGTTATGCTTCTTATGTACTGGCCTTTTGCTCCGGAGGGTTTAGCTTCAAGAATAGCCTTTATCAAGCTGATAACGTTTTCAAGAAGGGCGTTCTTGTCAAAGGAAACCTTTCCAACAGGAGCGTGGACAATTCCAGCTTTATCAACCTTAAAGTCAACTTTACCGCTCTTTGCTTCCTTTATGGCTTTTGCCAAATCAAACGTTACCGTTCCAGTTTTTGGGTTGGGCATCAATCCCCTTGGGCCAAGAATCCTTCCAAGCCTTCCAACCTTGCCCATCATGTCAGGAGTTGCAATGAGAACGTCAAAGTCAAGCCACCCCTGCTGAATTTTCTGGATAAGCTCATCACCGCCAACAAAGTCGGCTCCTGCTTCCTGAGCCTCCTGAAGCTTCTCACCCTGAGCGATAACGGCAACTCTTACCTCTTTACCAAGTCCGTGTGGAAGAATGACGCTTCCCCTTACCATCTGGTCCTGGTACCTTGGGTCAACGTTTAGCCTTACAGCTAACTCGACAGTCTGGTTAAAATTCCTCTTTGTTGTTTCCGCCATTTTCTTTACAAGTTCAATGGCTTCTTCAAGTGGGTACTCTTTCCCTTTCTCAATGAGTGAAAGGGCGCTCATATACTTCTTTCCGTGTTTCCTCGGCATCTTTTCCTCCTTTCATGCCTCCCACCGCTCGGTGGTAAGAAGTTTTAAGGGTGAAGTTTTGTTAATCAACTACTTCAACTCCCATATTTCTTGCTGTACCTTCGATAATCTTCATTGCTGATTCAATATCGTAACAGTTGAGGTCCTGCATCTTGGTTTCCGCTATCTGCTTTAGCTGTTCCCTTGTAATCTTTCCAACTTTCTCCTTTCTCGGCTGCGATGCTCCCTTTTCAATGCCTGCTGCCTTTTTAATGAGGACGGAAGCGGGAGGTGTTTTCATTATGAACGTGAAGGATCTGTCAGCGTAAATTGTTATAACTACAGGGATAACAAGCCCTTTCTTGTCAGCTGTTGCAGCGTTGAAAGCTTTAACGAATTCCATTATGTTTACACCGTGCTGACCAAGAGCTGGTCCTACCGGTGGTGCTGGAGATGCTTCGCCTGCCGGAAGCTGAAGTTTAACTTCTGCTATTACCTTTTTAGCCATTACCTTCCTCCAAGTGTTTATGCTATCTTTTCAACTTGATCCATCTCAAGCTCAACAGGTGTTTGCCTGTCAAATATGTTAACGAGAACGATGACTTTATCCTTTTCAGGCTCAATCTCTGAAATTACGCCCTCAAATCCAAGGAAGGGTCCCTCTTTAATCTTAACCCTGTCTCCAAGGTTGAACTTCAACTTTGTGACTTTTGGAATTCCTTTCTTAAGCCTTTCCTTCATGGCAGTTATTTCAGATTCCGGAACTATAACAGGTTCACCTCCGGTGCTTACAAATCCGAGGACTCTCGGAATTCTCCTGATTGCACTCTGAACCTCTTTTGTCAGTTCAGCCTTTATGAAGATGTATCCCGGATAGAGCTTGTTTCTTAACTCAATCTTTGCTTCAACCTTATTCTCAGGGCATCTTATGCGCTGTCCAACCCTGCTGATGGGTTTTTCTGGCTGGCACTTCTTCTTCTCACACTCGCAGGATTCAACGCTTACCTGTCCGTTCTCTACTTTAAATACAACTTTCTTTCCATCTTCTCCTTCAAATTCCAGCAGTCTCGGTTCCCCCTTCAATGGAACGGCTTCCTTTTCCTTGCCTCCAACTTTAAAAACGACCTTTTCCTCTGCCGGGATGAAGATCTCTTCAACTTTTTCTAAAAGGCCTTCCTGGCTCAGAGTGTTCTGAATGTTTATTCTTACCCTATCCTCAAATCCTGATTGGACGTGGAGCGAATACCACTTTTTCTCACCCATCAACTACTCCTTAACATTCCCTTTAAATTATCAGCTGGAGAGCTTTTGAGAATATGAAGTCTGCTATCCAGAAATAGATAGCTATAACAGCAACGAAAAATATAACTCCAGCAGTAGCTTCAATAACTTCACTCCTTACTGGCCATGTTACTCTTGTAAGTTCATCTCTTACTTCATTTATGAAATTTAAGGGAGACATAATCCCTCCATAAATAAAATGGCAGGCCAGGAGGGACTCGAACCCCCAACCGCCGGATTTGGAGTCCGGAG
>CAZJFY010000189.1:0-2436 GCA_964545225.1 uncultured bacterium
TGAAACATCTAAAGATAGCCCTGCCTTGTAATCCTTGTCATAATATAGAACTCTTTGACCAGGCAAAAGGTAGGATCCACCTCTTTTAAGGTAAAACCAATCAAAACGGGAAACTACATCAACATCAGAACCAAAAACCTTGAACTTATAACCGAACTCAGAAAGAAAAGCTTTCCTATCTACGAAATCGCTATCACTAAACATTCCAAAAACATTAAGTGGAAAATCGTTATCCCTGTCAACGTAGTATATGGAAGAGTGAAAACCTGAACTTGACTTAAGCTTAATGTGGAAGTTATAGTGTTTCCTGTAGCTTCCTATATCATTCTCCTTACCGTAATGGTCTGTAAAACTCTTATCTGGACCTTTATCCTCCCTGTAAGATGAAAACAGGGATACCTGCCAATTTTTGAACTCCTTGCCAAGAACAAGATATGAATCATTTGAACCCTTAGTGCCAAAGGAAGTTCCAAACTTCCCATGTTTAAGGTCTTCAGCATCATAAGTGATAAGGTTAATAACTGCCAAACAGGCATTCGCACCGTAAAGGGAAGTCATCGGACCGTAGATAATCTCAACCCTTTTAACGTTGTCAAGAGTTATGTTATTATCTGAACTAAATGAAGAACCGTTCATGGGGTCTGTAATTGAATGCCCATCAATCAGAACCTGAACTTTTTCAGAAAGGTAACTCTGCCTGATTCCCAGAGCTCCTACACCCATTAACCCAAACGAACCAACATTAACGTAAAACCCCGGCACGTGCCTTAAAAGTTCAAAGAGATTCTTTGCTCCCCACCTATCTATGTCAGACCTTGTTATTACGGTAATTTGACGTGGTATGTTGGAAAGCTTCTCCTTCTGTTTTAAAGCGGAAATAACTTCCACTTCCTTCTGGATAAAAGCAAAACTTCCGCCTTGACCAAAGGATGTATTGAGGAAGAAAGCAGAAAGTGCAAACGTCAGGAACCCTATCCTTTTCATAATTCCACCTTACAGGAATTTTTCCCTTAACATTCTGTAAATAGTCTCAACATCTTCATCAAAAACTGTCCTCATATCTAAAAGTATTCTATCATCCTTTATCCTTCCAATAATTGGAACGTCAAGCTCTCTTAACAAACAATCAAAAGTACCAATACTGTACACTTTGTGCTTCAGCGAAACCGCAAAAGTTGGTAGTTTTTGCAAGGGAAGGGCCCCTCCTCCGACTTCAGACTCTTCCTCAACAACTTTGACATCAATAAACTTTGAAAATTCTTGGAGTTTAGAGAACAAACTCTCTGCCCTTTTCTTAATCCTCTCCAAAGGCTGAGACAGGAGACTTAACACAGGAATTTCCTTGATAGCCAAATCTTCATCAAGGTATAATCTCAACGTCGACTCAAGAACGGAAAGAGTGAGCTTGCCTACCCTTAAAGCCCTATTTAGAGGGTGCCTCTTTATCCTCTCAAGAAGTTCCTTTCTACCAAGTATTATTCCCGCTTGAGGACCACCTAAAAGTTTATCCCCACTAAAGGAAACTACATCAACTCCGCTTTTCAAGACTTCCTGAACAGTTGGTTCATAGCTAAGACCAAACTTCGTCAAGTTTACTAAACTACCACTCCCCAAGTCCTCATAAACAGGAATTCTGTATTTCCTGCCAATCTCAACAATATCCTTTAAGGACGGTTTTTCCGTAAAACCTAAAATCTTATAGTTACTCGTATGAACCCTCATTAAAAGAGCTGTATTTTCAGAAATTGCACTCTCATAATCTGAAATGTGAGTCTTATTCGTTGTTCCCACTTCCTTTAAAATCGCCCCACTTTGAACCATAACGTCAGGAATTCTAAATGAACCCCCTATCTCTATCAGCTCTCCCCTTGAGACAATCACCTCTTTCCCCTTTGCAAGTGCAGATAAAACGAGAAGAACTGCTCCAGCATTGTTATTTACAACGCAAACATCCTCAGCACCTGTTAGATCTCTCAAAATGCCTTCAACATTCCTATACCTTAACCCCCTTCTACCTTCCTTAACATCATACTCAAGGTTCGAGTAACCTGTTGAAACCCACTTCAGGTGCCTGATTGCCCTCTCCGAAATAGGAGCCCTTCCAAGGTTTGTATGAAGAATGACGCCGGTTGCATTGATAACTTTTCTCAAATTTGGGATTTTCAGTTTCTTTAAATGCTCAAGTATCTCACCCTTTAAACTATCAAAACTCAAGTTCGGGACTTCACCGCTTTCTATTTTCTTTCTTTTATCGTCAAGAACTTTCCTTATGGATTTTATCAACAAAGCTCTGGGCTCTCCCCCAAGCTCTTCAAGGAGTTCTTTATCTTTAAGGAAAACATCAACTTTTGGAATTTTCCTGAAAAGGTCTTCTGCTTTTCCCATAATGTTAATTATATATTAACTCATAATAAATTGCTGCCAGAAAACTTCCGT
>CAZJFY010000190.1:0-2427 GCA_964545225.1 uncultured bacterium
TTAAAGAAGGCAAAATCGTTGTCATAACGGGATTTCAGGGAGTAGATGAAGAAGGACAAATAACAACATTAGGAAGAGGAGGTTCAGATACATCAGCAGTAGCCATAACCGCAGCACTTAAAGCCGAAAGGTGCGATATTTATACAGATGTTGACGGGGTTTACACAGCTGATCCAAGAATCGTTGGAGATGCAAAAAGAATAGACGTTCTATCTTATGAAGAGATGCTTGAACTTGCCTCTTTGGGAGCAAAAGTACTTCAAATAAGGTCTGTTGAATTTGCAATGAAATATGGAGTTCCAATTAGGGTAAGGTCAACTTTTACAGAGGATGAGGGAACCCTGATTAAGGAGGAAGACAAAACTATGGAAAGAGTTATAGTTAGAGGAATAGCTCATAACAAGAATGAATCGAGAATTACGGTTGAAAGAGTTCCTGATAAACCGGGAATAGCTGCTAAGATATTTGATGCTCTTGCAGAGGCAAATATTCCCGTTGACATGATAGTTCAAAACGTTTCAGTTGATGGATTCACAGATATATCCTTTACCGTTGAGAAGGGGGATGCTCAAAAAGCAGAAAGAATCACAAAAGAGATTGCAAAAGAAATAGGTGCAAAAGACGTTATAAGGGATGACGACATAGCTAAAGTTTCCATTGTTGGTCTGGGAATGAGAAGCCATGCAGGAGTTGCAGGAAAAGTGTTTGAAACGCTTGCAAAGTATGGAATAAACATAATTATGATTTCAACCTCAGAGATAAAGATTTCCTGCATAATTGATGAAAAATTTACTGAACTTGCTGTAAGAGTTCTTCATGAAGCTTTTGGTTTGGGCAAATAGATTGAGAGGAGAAAATGGTTTACATATACGATACAACCTTAAGGGATGGAGCACAGACAAGAGGAGTTTCATTCTCCCTTGAAGACAAGTTCAGAATAACCCAAGCACTTGACGAACTTGGAGTCCACTATATTGAGGGAGGATGGCCAGGTTCAAACCCAAAAGACCTTGCATACTTTAAATCTATAAAAGACCTTAACTTAAAAACTTCAAAGATTGTTGCTTTTTCCTCCACAAAAAGAAAAGGAATAGCTATAGAGAAAGATAAAAACATACAGCAGCTAATAGAAGCTGAGGTCCCAGCAGTTACGATTTTTGGAAAATCGTGGGACCTCCACGTAAGGGAAGCCCTCAAGATATCCCTTGAAGAAAACCTTGAGCTTATAAGTGAAACAATTCGATACCTTAAAAGGTATTTTGATGAAGTATTCTTTGATGCTGAACATTTCTTTGATGGTTTCAAGGAAAATCCAGAATATGCCATTAAAACTTTAGAAACCGCTCAAGATGCAGGAGCCGACTGCTTAGTGTTGTGTGATACAAACGGAGGAACACTATGGTACGAAATGGAGGAAATCTTTAAAGAAGCAAGAAACAGAATATCCGCACCTCTTGGAATACACGCTCACAATGACTCAGACATGGCCGTTGTGAATTCATTGGTAGCAGTAAGAAATGGGGCAGTTCAGGTACAGGGAACGATAAACGGACTGGGAGAAAGGTGTGGAAATGCAAACCTATGCTCGATAATCCCAAACTTGGTAATAAAAATGGGAGTGGAATCAATTCCACTTGAAAACCTGAAGAAGCTTTACTTTATCTCAAGGCTTGTTTCAGAGCTTTCAAACAGACCACATCCAGAAAACTTACCCTATGTTGGTGATAATGCGTTTGCTCACAAAGCAGGAGTCCACGTATCAGCTGTTGAAAGGAACCCCAAAACCTATGAACACATAAATCCCGAATTGGTTGGAAACACAAGAAAAATAATGATTTCTGAACTATCTGGAAGAAGCAACATACTGAGAAAAGCTAAAGAGCTTGGCATTGAACTTCCAAAGGATTCTCCCGAAGTTAGGAAAGTTCTCGAAAAAGTTAAAGAGCTGGAATCCCAAGGATACCAGTTCGAAGGAGCTGAAGGTTCATTTGAACTTCTTTTAAAAGAAGCATTAGGACTTAAAAGAAGGTACTTTGAACTTAAAGGCTTTAGAGTCATCACAGAAAAGCGTTCCGAAGGTGAAGAGGCATATGCTGAAGCTACAATAAAGCTGAAAATTCCTGAGGAGACAGCAAAGGAAAAAGGAATTAAGGAAAATTTTGAACACACAGCAGCTGAAGGAAGAGGACCTGTTGAAGCACTCGACAAAGCTTTAAGAAAAGCTCTTGAAAAGTTCTATCCTAAAATAAAAGAGATAAAACTAACAGACTATAAAGTTAGAATTCTTAACGCAGCTGCAGGAACAGAAGCATCACCAAGAGTTTTAATTGAATCAACTGATGGAAAAAGGAAGTGGGGAACAGTTGGAGTTTCACCAAACATCATAGAAGCTTCCTGGCTTGCCCTTGCTGACGCATTTAAGTACAA
>CAZJFY010000191.1:0-2397 GCA_964545225.1 uncultured bacterium
GGGCGACCTCTGGCCCCCCATGCCAGCGCGCTACCAGGCTACGCCACGCCCCGAACGGATAATAAATATAGGAATTATGGTTCAATTGTCATTATGGCTTCATCAGGGTTAATCTGATCACCTATGTTAACGTATATTTTTGTAACCTTTCCGCTTATTGGAGCATGGATCTCATTCTGCATTTTCATCGCTTCAACTATTGCAACGACATCACCTTCCTTTACAACATCTCCTTCACTTACCTTTATCTCAATTACCTTTGCCGGCATCGGAGATGTTACATCGCCTTCCTTGGTTGCTCTCGGTCTCTTGGAGCTACTTGCAAGTTCTCCGCTAATTTGGACTTCCCCTGCAGTTGGGACAACCTCAACTAAAGGTTCAACAACAACTTCTTCAAGCCTACCATCAACTTTTATGAAGTAAGGTTTTTTCCCTTCAGCTTTATGGCCTATTCCGGCAATTTTTACATGGTAGGTTTCTCCATGAACATTTATCATGAACTCTGTTGGGGCAAGTGGTTGGGGACAGGCTGTTTCCTTTTCAAGCTCATTTGCTAAGTCCTCTTCTGAGATTGCAGGAATTTCTCCCTTTTCAACCTTTTCCCGCCACTCAAAGAATTCCCTTGCAACCTGCGGGAATAGGCAGTAGGAAAGAACATCCTCTTCGCTTCTTGCAAGACCTCCTATCTCTTTTCTGCACTTTTCAAGTTCAGGTTCCAGGAGGTCAGCAGGTCTGCAGGTTATAGGTTGTTCATCGCCCAAGACTTTCCTTATAATTTCCTCTTTAATGGGTGCCGGTGGACTTCCGTAAAGTCCCTTTACATAGTTTTTTGTTTCCTGAGTTATCATCTTATAACGTTCTCCAGAGAGGACATTAAGGACAGCTTGGGTTCCAACTATTTGGCTGGTTGGGGTTACAAGAGGAGGATATCCAAGGTCTTCTCTTACTTTGGGGACTTCCCTTAAGACATCTTCAAGTTTATCAAGTGCTCCCTGTTCTTTAAGCTGATTAACAAGGTTGGATATCATTCCACCGGGTATCTGGTGTTCAAGCACCTCAGCATCAACTCCTTTAAAGTCTATGTCGTACTTCCTGTAGTGTTTTCTAACCTCTTTAAAGTATCTTGCTATCTCTTCAAGGAGATTTCTATCAAGGTCTATTTCGTAACCAAATTCGGATAGGGCATATGCCATGGTTTCTGCTGATGGGTGTGATGTGTCTGAAGACATTGTTGATACTGCTACGTCAAAGATTTCGGCTCCAGCTTCTGCTGCCTTGAGATGTGCCATTTCTGCAAGTCCGCTTGTACAATGGGTATGGATATGTATAGGGAGGTCAACTTCCTCTTTTATTGCTTTGACAAGTGAATAGGCTCTTTCGGGAGATAGAAGACCTGCCATATCCTTTATCGTTATTATGTCAGCTCCCATCTCCTTAAACTCAACAGCAAGCTCTATGTAAAGGTCATCTGTGTGAACCGGGCTGATAGTGTAGGAAATGGCTCCTTCAACAATCTTTCCGCACTCCTTGGCAGTTTCAATTGCAGTTTCAAGATTTCTTAAATCGTTTAAAGCGTCAAATATTCTAAAGATGTCCATTCCATTTTCTGCTGCTTTTCTCACGAAAGCTTTTACGACGTCATCGGGATAGTGTCTGTATCCAACCAAGTTTTGCCCTCTCAAAAGCATCTGCAATTTTGAATTGGGCATTAACTTCCTTAACGTTCTCAGCCTTTCCCATGGGTCCTCCCTTAAGAATCTCATACATGTATCAAAGGTTGCTCCTCCCCACATCTCAACAGACCAAAATCCAACCTTATCAATTTTAGGAGCGATTTCTATCATATCTTTGGTCTTCATTCTTGTTGCAAAGAGTGATTGATGGGCATCTCTCAATGTAACATCAGTAAACTTTATCTTTCTTCCCATTAAAACCTCCTAAAGCCCGTGATGAGCTGCAATTGCAGCGGAGATGACAAGGGCTATAATTTCAGGGTCCGTCTCCTTAATAAAGGTAAACTCCTTGATTTTTCTATCTATGAAAGAGGTGTCAAATCTCCTGTGGATGAATTCAGGGTCATTTATAACTTTTTTAAAGAATGGTATAGTTGTCGGGACTCCTCTTATAACAAACTCTTCAAGAGCTCTTCTTGACCTTCTGATAACCTCATCCCAGGTTCTTCCCCAAACAATCATCTTTGCAAGCATTGAATCGTAATAGGGAGGAATTTTGTAACCTTTATAAACAACTCCATCAATTCTTATTCCAATGCCTCCTGGGGAGTAATAAGCTGTTATCGTTCCCGGAGAAGGAACAAAGTCTTTTGAAGGGTCTTCAGCATTGACTCTGAACTGAATTGAAAATCCATATATGTTGATGTTCTTCTGAGAAAAGGAG
>CAZJFY010000192.1:0-2376 GCA_964545225.1 uncultured bacterium
TATCAGTGGATGGACATTGCAAAAGCCTTTAAAGAGGCAAACAGGGTTTTAAGAAAAGGAGGTTATTTTCTCTTTTCAATTCCCATTAGAGGGAGCTTAAAGGAGCTTTTTGACTCTTGGAATGAAACTTTTGAAAAGCACTTTGAACTTCCTGATAGGCTTTTCTCATTCAGGGAAAGGGAAGAAGTTCTTTCAAATCTTGAAGGGTTCACTGTATTGGAGAGTAAGGAGTTTGAAGAGGTTGTTTTCTTCAATTCTGCAAGAGATGCTGTAAAAGTTGTTACAGGCATTGGTGCAAGGAATCCGTTTAGGAGAATTTTCATATCAAAAAGCTTTTACAAGGACTTTGTTGAAAGTTATAAGAAACGGGGTAAGGGTAAGTTCCCAATCAGGTATAGAGTTCTCATAGTTTTAGCAAGAAAATAATTTATAATAAGTCATATGAAAGGCGATTTTTTGATAGCAATTCCGGCAAGATTGGGGTCAAAAAGGCTGCCTCAAAAACCTTTAAGGAAGGTTGCAGGCATTCCTTTAATAGTTAGGGTTTTCAGGGCAGCAAGGAAAATCACGGACAACGTTATTGTTGCAACGGATAGTCCTGAGGTTATGGACCTCATAGAGCTGGAAGGAGGAAGGGCCTTTTTAACACCTTCAGAACTTCCAAGTGGAACTGACAGGATAGCCCAGGTTGTTAAAAGGCTTGATGTGGATTACATAGTGAATGTTCAGGGAGATGAGCCTTTCGTAAGTGGAAAACACGTTTTCCCGGTTGTTGAGAGCTTAAGAAAAGGAAATGAATTCTCTACTGTTGCTGTAAGGATATGTGATGAAAAAGAGGTTAATGATCCAAATGTCGTTAAGGTTGTAATGGATGAGAATAGATATGCTCTTTACTTTTCAAGGAGTCCCATTCCTTACGTTAGAGAAGGGGAGGGATACTTTTTCAAGCACATCGGTATTTACGGTTTTACAAAGAGATCCCTTCTTGAGTTTGTATCCTGGAAACAGGGAAAACTTGAGAAGTTGGAAGGACTTGAACAGCTGAGGATTCTTGAGCATGGGAAGAGGATTTACGTCAACGTTGTTAGCGAGTACTGTATAGGCATTGACACGCTTGAGGACTTAAAAAGGGTTGAAGAACTTTTGAGAGGTAAATCGGATGTTATCTAAGCTTATCTTTGTAACAGGGGGAGTTCTTTCAGCTATCGGAAAGGGGATTACTGCATCATCAATAGGAACTCTTTTAGAGAGTAGAGGTTTAAGGGTAACAATTCAAAAACTTGATCCTTATATAAATGTTGATGCAGGTACTATGAACCCTTATCAGCATGGAGAGGTTTTTGTAACCGATGATGGTGCTGAAACCGATCTTGATCTTGGACATTATGAAAGGTTTACTCACAGCATTATGACAAAGCTCAATAACGTTACTTCAGGACAGATTTTTCAAGAAGTAATAACAAAGGAGAGAAAGGGAGAGTTTTTAGGAGCTACTGTTCAGGTAATTCCGCATATAACTGATGCCATTAAGGAGAAGATTAAACAGATTGCTTCTGATGTTGATGTTGCTATCGTAGAAGTTGGAGGAACTGTTGGAGATATTGAGGGTCTTCCGTTTCTTGAAGCAATTAGGCAAATCGGGATAGAACTCGGAAAGTATAACGTTGTTTATGTTCACGTAACCTACGTTCCTTTTGTCAAATCTGCTGGTGAGCTAAAGACGAAGCCAACGCAACACTCAGTTAAAGAGCTTAGAGCAATAGGAATTCAACCGGATATTATTGTCTGCAGGTCAGAAAGGGCGTTAACCAAGAAGGTCAGAAGGAAGATTTCCCTTTTCTGTAATGTTAGGGAAGAGGAGGTAATAGCTGCAAAAGATCTTTCAACAATATATGAAGTTCCGCTTGTTTTAAGAAAAGAGAACATTGACAGGATAATACTTGATAAGCTGAAACTTCCTTCAAGGGAACCTGATATCGGAGCCTGGGAGGAGATGGTTCAAAGAATTAAAAAGCCCTCAAGGGGTTCTGTAAAAATAGCCATTGTTGGAAAGTATGTTGAGCTTCCGGATGCTTACAAGAGCATAGTAGAGTCCTTTGTTCATGCTGGAGCCGCAAACGATGTCAGGGTAAATATTAAATGGGTTGATGCTGAGCTACTTGATTCTGAAAGTCCGGATAACTTCCTGTTTGATGTTTCCGGAGTGTTGGTTCCCGGAGGTTTTGGGGAAAGAGGAGTTGAAGGGAAGATAAAGGCAATCCAATTTGCAAGGGAAAATAAGATTCCATTTTTTGGTATATGTCTTGGAATGCAGTGTGCTGTTATTGAGTTTGCGAGGAACGTTGCAGGGTTGAAAGGAGCTCATAGTTCTGAATT
>CAZJFY010000193.1:0-2371 GCA_964545225.1 uncultured bacterium
CAAAGGTTGAAAGCAGTTCCGAACGTAAGGTTTTTAGAAATAAAGAGCCTTTTAGCTTTCACGTTAAAAGAGGAAAGATCATTGATGAAATATCTTCGGGGAGATTTCTAAAGTATATAAATATTGTTCCTAACATTAAGAATGGTCAGACAAAGGGTATGCGCGTTAGATATGTGAGCAGAAGGAGTTTCATCCATAAGCTTGGCATAAGGCCTGGCGATGTAATTCTTGCCATAAATGGTGTTGAGATTAACTCTCCTGAGGATTCCTTTTCAGCATTTGAGCAGTTAAAAAATGAGGATACAGTTATAATTACAGTTCTAAGAAAGGGTAAGAGAATTGACTTAAAGTACGAGCTTGAATAGGAGGAGAAATGAAAGGGATTATAATGCTTATTTTGTTTTTAAGTTTTTCGGTTCCAATTGCTGATGCTAACTCCGCAAAACCTAAAACGGTTCAGATTAACTTTAATGAAGTTGATATTAAAGATTTTACAAAGGTTGTAAGTGAAGCTTTGAAGAAGAATTTCATAATCCCACCTACTTTAAAGGGGAAAGTAACTATCGTTTCACCTTCTCCTGTTCCCATTTCTCAGCTTTTCAACCTTTACATTGCTGTTCTCGATGAAATGGGTTATCAAGCTGTTGATTATGGAAACTATGTGAAGATTTTAAGAAAAGCAGAAGCAAGCAGAGAAAACGTATCGGTTAAGTTTAAGAATATCGATGGGGGAGATAGAATAGTAACTTACGTTTTAATACCAAAATTTCTCTCTGTTTTGAAGGTACAACCAATAGTGAGAAGTTTAAGCTCATCAATAGGAAAGGTCATATTAGTACCTGATGTTAATGCGCTTGTTATTACAGATAAAGAGAAGAACTTAAAGAAAATTTTAACAGTCGTTAACAGGATTGATAAGTTTAATGGAAACTTCCATATTGAATCCTTTGAGGTTAAAAATGGTAAGGCTGAAGATGTTGTGAAAATTTTAACGGCTTTACTTCAAAAAACATTTGCTTTTGATCTGGCAAAATCTGTTCCAATTCCAGGGAGAGATTATTACCATTTTGCTGTTGATAAGAGGACAAACACCATTTACGTTGTTGGAACTTCAAAGGTAATTGAAGAGATATCTCAGCTGATTAAGAAAATTGACAAGCCACTTATGGTTAATGAGGGCAATATACACATTGTTAAGTTGAACTATGCATTTTCTGATGATATAGCAAAGATATTAACCAAACTGTTCCAGGGTTCAAGAGGGAAAAAGAATATAGGTTTAACCGGTGAGGTAAAGGTTGTATCTGATAAATCAACAAATACTTTAATTGTTCTCTCCTCTCCTGATGATTTTAAAGTAATTAAAGGGCTTATAGAGAGCATTGATATTAAGAAACCTCAGGTTTTCGTTGAGGCTCAGATTGTTGAAATGTCAATTGACAAGCTTCTACAGATTGGTGTTGAGTGGAAATTCCTTGCCAGAGGAAAAAGCGTTCCATTTGGGGGTAGTCTTTATGGAGGATTACCGCTTTCTGAAGGATATCCTGCACTTTCAACAGGGGGACTTCTTTTAGGAATAGCAAAGTGGAGAGAAGGTACTCCGGATATCGGTTTACTTTTAAATGCATATGCTAAGGAAGGCGGAATTAACGTTATAGCTACTCCTCAGATATTAACTCTTGATAATGAGGATGCTGAAATAAACATCACTCAGGTTATACCCTATTCAACCGGCGTTAAGTACGATGCAAACAATAATCCGGTCATAAGCTATGATTACAAGGATGTAGGTATTAGTTTAAAGATAACGCCTCACATAACTGCTTCTGGTGAGGTGAGGTTGAAGATCTATGAGAAAGTGGAAGATGTTACAGGTTATGCTAATGCTGATCAAACTGCACCTATAACTTCAAAAAGAGAAGCAAAAACAACTGTTGATGTTCAGGATGGGCAAACTCTTGTGATAGGAGGACTCATCAAGACGAAGAAATTAACAACAGTAGAGAAAGTTCCAGTTTTAGGGAATATACCTTTAGTGGGTAATCTGTTTAAGAAGACAGGTCATCAAACTGAGAAGACTAATCTTCTCGTATTTATTACACCTCATATAGTTAAAAGTAAAGAGGAAGAGGATAATCTGACTAAGAAGAAAGTAGGTCTTTATAATAGAAATTTAGAGAGGATGAAGTTGGAGAGAAGAGGGATAACATCAGACCTCAGGGGTTTTGGAAAGTTTGACTTAGGAGAGGGTATTAAAGTTTATGAGAAGTAATCAGATGGAGATTATTGAGGAGTTTAAGAGAAGAGGTTTGCTTCCGCAAAATGTAAATGTAAGGAATTTCAAGGACGCTATTGGTATTTTAAAGTGGGA
>CAZJFY010000194.1:0-2369 GCA_964545225.1 uncultured bacterium
AAAGTAAGTTACAGCTTCGAGTTGTTGGGTATTCAAGCCTTTTAAAAGATTGCTTTTTTCTATTTTCATGGGGGAAATTATATTCCGTACGGAGCGGATTTAAAGGTCTTCAACCTTTGCTCCTTCTCTGTCAACATCAAGTATCAAGTACCTTGACTCAATGCCTAAAGAATCAAAAACGTTACACATAGCCTTTCCTATATCGTCAAAGTTACTATCAGCAAGGGCACCTATGCAACTTCCCGCTCCCGATAGGTAAACGGCATGGGCACCTGCTTTATATCCCTCGGAAAGTATTTCCCAGAATGATGGTATAAGATCACATCGGTAAGGTTGATGAATTCGGTCTTTAACGGCTTCTTTTAAAAGTCCAAAGTCTTTCTTCTGAAGAGCTCCAAGCAGAAGTGCAACTCTCTGTATGTTAAAGGTTACGTCATGCTTTGAATAGTTTTCAGGAAGGACCGATCTTGATTCCTCGGTTGAAAGGAAAAGTTCAGGAACCACGATTATGATTTTCAGCTCTTCTGGGAAGTCCAGTTTAATGTAGGATAGGTCTCCGTTTGTTGCGGCTATTACAAAGCCTCCAGTATAGGCAGGAAGTACGTTGTCCGGGTGAGGTTCAAACTTGAACGCTATGTCTATTATCTCGGGAAGTGAAAGTTTTTTCCCTGATATCCTTTCTGCGGCTAATATTCCTCCAACAATTGCCGTTGCTGAACTTCCAAGTCCTCTTCCTAAAGGAATTCTGTTTACCTGATGAAGCTTGATAGGTTGGTCAAAACCGAGGTATTTGCAGGTGCTTCTATAGGCTTTTATAAAGAGGTTTGATTCATCAAGAGAAAGTGTTTCTTCTCCTTCCCCTTTTATTTCAACAGCATAGGAGCCTGAAGGTTCTACCGTGAACTCGTTGTGAAGTTTAAGAGCAAGGCCAAGGGCATCAAACCCGGGACCAAGGTTACTCGTTGATGCTGGAACAAGCACTTTGAATTTCATCGTCCACCTCTCAGTTGATAACTCTTTGGAAGAGCTTTGAAAGAATATTTATTCTTTTCTCTCATTGTACTCTATTTCAACTTCTGGATTTGGTGCAGGCAGTTTCTCTGTGGGTTTTGAAACTTCGAATTTTCCTTCCTTTATCCATTCCTTTAAAGCTTGTGCAATTTCTCTTGCCTTGTAGTATGATGACATGGGCGATGTTTGAACCCGTTTACCTTCAATCTCTATCCAGCCTTTTCTTAAGTCAGCATAACTAACATAAGTTATCGGCTTGTCGTTTCCGGATGGGTAATCAGTGGAGTAGTCTATAACTGGTGCGAATATTTCAGTGTCCTTTACCGATGTATAGTAGGCAATTCTCTCATTTAGTATGGGGATTGGTATTCCAATTCCAACAAATAGGGAAACCCCGTAGCCCACAACAGATGCAGCTCTTATGTACTCTGTTGACATCTGTTTCATATCGCCTACAACCATTAAAGTGCCAGAGCCTTCCATAGGTTGCCCTTTTCTGCTTCTTTTTACTGAAAATGGAGAGTGTTGAGTTCCGTGAAATGATACAAAGCCGATTCCACCTCCGAGGAAAATTCTTGTTCCTATGCCTATCGTTTCAAAGTAGGGATCATTTAGTAAAGGGCTTAGCTGGCCTGCTGATGAGTAAGTTGCATTTCCAAGGTTTGGCCTCAATATTCCCATGTAGGTATAAATTGTTCTTGATGACCTGTTAACTGCAACGTTGTAGTTTTGATAGCAATTCCTTGGATTTAACAGAATAGCATCTCTTACTGTTTTTATATTTATAATTTTTCTAATTTCTCTTCTTGGATAGCAGTCTGTTCCATACCCATAAGCTTCAAGTTCAATATCCTCTCCTGCTATTAATTCCTCAATAACATGACCGCCTCCGTATTCGAACTTTCCTGGATAAACTTCGTTTCTTGGGTCATTTTCAGGAAGAGCTGACGCACCAATGTAGATGTCGACAGCTGCTATTGCTCCGTAAGCAGGAACACCGTTTAGGTAAACTTCTTCCATCTTCATTTTGGGTTTTGTATGACCGATGTTGAGAAAGGCACCTGAGGAACACATTGCGCCAAAAGTTCCTGTTGTTACAACATCAACTTCCTTAGCTGCTTTCACAACGCCAAGCTCTTCAACGATATCAATCATCTCTTCAGCAGTGACAACGACAGCTTCTCCTTTTCTTATCTTTTCGTTAATCTCTTCATAGGTTTTATTAACCTTTAACTGCTGTTTCATTAACTTTCCTCACTAACGAGATTTTCAAGTTCCTTTTTAAGTGAGAGTATAAGATTTTCAAAAGCAGTATGCTCACTTTTTATTATTAGATACGTTTCAAGAGCGATTTCCTG
>CAZJFY010000195.1:0-2356 GCA_964545225.1 uncultured bacterium
ACGCCTAATAGTTTTGATTCCCTCTATTTCTTTTAAGACAGTTACAATCTCGTCAATGATTTCGTTTCTCATAGCCACTTCCAAACAACGGAATTAATCATGTGTCCTTTGTCTATGAGGGCTTTTGAGCTCTTCTTCCTCTTAACTGTTGAAGGTTTAAGAGGGATAAACGGTTTACCCCAAATGTCAGTCTGTTTATTGACGCCCTCTTTGATGTTAGCTATCAAGGAATTAGCTATATCTTGAATCAGCTCTTTTACAGTCTGGTCTGAAGAAAGCCAATGATGTTTAATCTTCTCAAGCGTAGGTTCAAAATCTTTCCTCACGCCAAACCACGGACGGGGAGGGATTCCTCTTTTTGTTCCGTAGTGCTGCCAAACTCCTTTTCTGTTCTCAAAAGGAGGGTGGAGATAAACAACGGCTTTAGCTGGTTCGTATTTCTCCGTTTCCTTGCCAAGCCATTTCTTTATAGCGTCAAAGTTTCCCTTTATCTGTATCACCTTTACCCTCGCCCGATGTAACCACCTGAAGTGCTGACAGTTTCGCCTTCATCGTTAATAACGAGGATATTCTGAATCGCTTCCTCGAAAGCTTCTTTGTAACTTTGTGCTTTAGCGTAAAAGACATCTTCCTTGTCTCTTGAGTTCATGTTGAAAATCAAATAGAGAGTTTTTAAGCAGGTAAGAATCTTGAGTTCGTCAGGTGGGACATTCGCTGGGTCAATCTTTTTCGCCTGCAAAGTCAGATTTATCTGAGTTTCAGCAAGTGTAATCTGAGGAGAAAAGTCGGTCTGTCCCTCTGGGATGTAGTCGGTTATGGAAGGCTCATATTTCAAAAGGTCATCCTGAGTAGCGTAAGCCATTATTTACCTCTATTTCCCTGATTTCTTGGTTTTGGCTTAGGTTTCGGCTTGGGTTTTTGCTCTTGTGTAGCTCTCTGTTTCTGCTCTTCTGTTTGTCTCTCTTCAGCCTCTTGTACCTGTTTTTCTTCCACTTGCTTCTGGTCTACCTGCTTCCCCTCTTCCTGCTTTCTTGCTCGTTCTCTAAGTTTCCTGTATCTCTCAAGGATGTATCCCATGATTGATTCCTCCCTTTGTAAAGTAAAAGGGGGCTAAAGCCCCCAAAAATTACTTACACCTAATTTCAATCACTCCGTCTGGGTAAGTCGCAATAGACCCAACGGCGTAGTGAACAGTACAGGAAATCATTGTTGTCCTTGCTGCAATATCTCTAAATGTTTCAACCTGAGGCCTGCGCCTGTAAATAAGACCCACAACTCCACGCCTTACAAGAAGGTTTTTGTAGTAGTAAGTACCTGCGGTAGCGTCAACAACAACTTTTTTAACGATAGAGGAAACAACAACAGGAATGCCGTAAATCTGTCCGATTTCGCCTGTCTGGAGAACAGGGGAACCGTATTTAGAAGCATCAATGAAGTTTGGGTCTTTGTAGAGCTTTGCCTTGAGCTTAGGGTGGATTACGAGAACATACCCATTGTTAACGGCATCTTCGTAGTCTTCTTCTTCTCCAAGAGCGTCGGCAATGATAGAGTAAGAGATGTTTGTATTTTCATTTCCAAGAACCTTAGAGTTACCTTCAGCGTAAGAAACAAGCTCGGAGTAGATGTCCTTATTGATTTTTCTATTAACCACTCTAACAATCTGCCTGCGGGCTTCTTCAAGGGGGTCTCCCACAGCGGTAAGAAGCGCCTTGTCCGTAATTTCAACAAGCTTTCCAACTTCCTTGATTGTTACGGTTTCTTCAGCTTGAGTGAGAATTTCAGGAGTAAGAGAATCAGTTTCTGCAACCTCTTCAGCGTCAGAAAGAGGCAAGAAGTTAGGAAGGTGTACAGTTTCTCCTGGTTGACCAACAAGGGTGTCGTATTCCCTTACAAGCTGTCTGAAAACCGTTGTATTACCCACAAAGTAGGCTTGAAGTGCGTCAGCGAAAACATCAGGTCTAATCATATTTGTAGAAAGTGTTGTTCCAGTAGCCATGATTTATTACCTCCTTAATCCTTGGGTTAGTTGGTTATAGAGCTCAGGATTCTCTTGAGCCAGCTTCATCATCTCGCTGACAGTCATTTTTGAAAGGTCATACTGTTGAGTTGTTGACGACGGCATTTCTGAACCGACAGAAGGGATGGGCTTAAAGAGTCCTTTTTCTTTTGCCTTTGCTATCCACGAGAGTTTCTCAGCAGGCGTCAAGCCTTCGGGTATTAGGTCCCTATACTGCTCCGGGATTTGTTTTAGCTCTGCTTCCAGCAGTTTGTTGAGTGCTTCTTCAGCCTTCTCGGCTTTTTCTTTGTAAGAGTTAAGCTGAGCTTCAAGCTCTTTGACTTTATTTTGAAGTTCCTT
>CAZJFY010000196.1:0-2352 GCA_964545225.1 uncultured bacterium
GGCGAGGAGAGTGGTGATGGAGTAGAAGCAGGAAAAGCAACAGTTCCTGCTGATATAACGCTTTCAATGGAGTATTCGCTTTCCACCATTCTTGTTATCAAATTCAGATAGGTAGAAACCTTTTCGCTTTTCCCCCATATCTCTCCGCCAAGAAGTTTTCCATTTTCTGAAAATGTAAGCTTGACGTTTATTTCCTTACCTCCCATTGCTTTTGGATATCTATCAGAGCTTTGGGATGTCCCCGTAGTGTACTGTATCCCTTTTAATGTGCAGATTTTCTCTGTAAATCCTGAAAATCCAAAGAACAAATCTCCAACTTTTGAAACACCAGCAGCAACAGTTCCTTTTTTACCAAATCTTGGGCCGTTTACGTTTAGTGCTGCTAATCTTCCGTCAGCAGATGATACGGATGCGAGCATTGCAGGAGTTCTCTTTTTATCAATTGCTGATATGTGTTCAACGCAGCTTCCAGCAGCGAAAATGTTATCAATGGAAGTTCTCATGAAACTGTCAACGATGATCTCTCCGTGCTCATTTACCTTTATCCCTGCATCAACTGCAAGCTTACTGTTTGGCTTAAACCCTATAAAGACAAGAACAAGGTCACTCTTTAAGTTCTCTCCATTTGAAAGCTTTACAGATTCAACTTTATCTTTTCCTTCAAAACTCTCAACTCTGCTGTTTAAGAATAGGTTAACTCCTATAGACTCTAACCTTTTAAGAACTTCAGTTTCAACCTCTGAGGATAAAATTCCACCTGCAATATGTTTTGAAAGTTCAATGACGTTTATTGATTTTCCTTTATACCCTGAGGCAATTGCCTCTGCAAAACCAATTCCAATTAGACCTGCTCCTATAATTGTTATGTTTCTTGCTTCTTTTATCCTTTCAAGCAAACTCTTAATAAATTCTGTATTTGTTGATATGTATTCAACGTTTTCAGGAGTTTCAAATGGTAACCTTCTTGGTATCCATCCAGTTGCTATTACAAGCTTCTCGAATGATAGGTTTTTACCTGACGAAAGGAATACACATCCTCTCTCAGAATCAATGGATGTTACTTTCTCTACTATTATTTCTGCACCCAAGCTTGCCAATTTATTCAGCGGATAGATGTTTTCTTCCGGTTTTATTTTTCCTCCAATGACAAAGGGTATTGAACAGGGTATCTGAGTATTTTTTCCGTCATTTATAACTGTTACCTTCCTTTCAGGGTAAAGTGATAGGATTGTTCTTGCTGCAGAAAAACCAGCAGGTCCTCCTCCAACTATCAGTATGTCTTTCTTTTCCATTACATTTTTCCTTCAATGAATTTGAGACAGTTTTCAACTTCCCATTTACTTCCGAGTATTACTGGAACTCTTTGATGAAGGTTTTCTGGTTCAATATCAAGTATCCTTTCCTTCCCGGTTGTTGCCATTCCTCCTGCATTCTCTATAAGGAAGGACATTGGACTTGCCTCATAAAGAAGCCTTAGCTTCCCATTTTTGTTTTTTACATCCGCAGGGTATATGAAAATTCCTCCCTTTATTAGTGTTCTATGAACATCTGCAACCATTGAGCCAACGTACCTTAGCGTGTACTTCTGTTCTTTTATCCAGTCGATGAAGTTCCTTAAACCGTCTTCAGTCCACTTTCTATAGTTTGCCTCATTTATTGAGTAAATCTTTCCCTTTTCGGGCATTTTTATTTCTGGATGGGATAGGAGAAAGTTGCCAGATTCAGGGTCAAGTGTGAAGCCAACAACCTCCTTTCCAAAAGAGATTACAAGCATCGTGCTTGGACCGTATATTACATATCCAGCTGCTATCTGCTCCTTTCCCTTTTTCATTACATTATCTTTGTGGAGAGAAAAGATTGTTCCTATGTTTATGTTTACATCAATGTTTGATGAGCCATCAAGCGGGTCAAAGGCGACGCTATAACCTGTTTCGGAAACAACAAGGCAGTCTTCAACCTCTTCTGATGTAATCATGCAAGCCTTTCCAGAGCATTTGATGGAATCAAGTATTATTTCGTTTGCGAGTTCATCGAGCTTCTGGACTTCTTCTCCCTGGACGTTTACTTTCTCGGCTGAACCAAGAACACCCAAAAGTCCGGCTTTCCTTACTTTTCCAGCAATGTTCTTTGTTGCAGAAACGATTTCGTTGAGTAACAACAGCATGTCATCGGTGAGTACATCCTCGTACTTATCCCTATTCAGAAGCAAATATGTACTAAACGGAATGCTCATTCTTCCCTCCTTGACTTTTAATTTATTCTAAATTTATCAAATCTTTTGCTGAAGATAAATTTCAATTGTGTATAATTGACGAAACTAAATTTTAAAGGAGTGCGGTATGAATAGGTGGA
>CAZJFY010000197.1:0-2351 GCA_964545225.1 uncultured bacterium
ATTTTCAAAACACGGTTTGCCAATACCTAAGGGCATCATAGCTCATAATGCTCATGAGGCTGAAAAGGCAGCAAAGGAGATTGGAACATCCATCGTTGTTGTTAAAGCTCAGGTACATGCTGGTGGTAGGGGAAAAGCAGGAGGTGTAAAGCTGGCAAGATCTCCGGAGGAAGCTGGGACGATAGCAGCCCAGATGATCGGAAGTAGGTTAAAGACCTATCAGAATCCGGAAGGCTTACCTATCAATTCAGTTTTAATAGAGGAAGGTCTTGACATAGAAAGGGAGTTCTACGTTGGAATAACGCTTGATAGAGAGGTATCCCGCCCTGTCCTTATGGTTTCAGCAGCTGGAGGTATGGAGATTGAGGAGATAGCAAAGACAACACCTGAATTGATTTTTAAAGAGCATATAGATCCAGTTTTAGGGTTAATGCCTTATCAGGCAAGGAAAATTGCATTTAAACTTGATTTAAAGGATAAGTCCCTTATTTCCCAGTTTATGAAAATTGTTATGAAGTTAAGCAAGATGTACTTTGATCTTGATGCTTCATTGATAGAAGTAAATCCATTGATTAAAACAAAGAACGGTGAACTGGTTTGTCTTGATGCAAAAATAGACTTTGATGACAATGCACTTTTCAGACATAGGGATATTCTTGAGCTTGAGGATACAACTCAAATAGATCCTCTTGAGCTTGAGGCTAAGAAGTGGGATTTGAACTATGTAAGGCTTGACGGGAACATTGGTTGTATGGTTAACGGAGCAGGTCTTGCCATGGCAACAATGGACATAATTAAATACTATGGAGGAGAACCTGCAAACTTCCTTGATGTTGGGGGAGGTGCTACTGTTGAGCGAGTTGCAGCAGCTTTTAAGATTCTCCTTTCCGATCCTAAAGTGAAGTCTGTTTTTGTGAACATCTTTGGAGGAATTGTTCGGTGTGACAGAATCGCTGGGGGAATTGTCGAGGCAGCAAAGCAGGTTAAACTTGATAGACCTTTAATAGTAAGGCTTGAAGGAACTAACGTGGAAATTGGAAGGAAAATGCTTGAAGAAAGCGGGCTTAACATAATTCCGGCAATTGACATGGCAGACGGTGCTGAAAAAGCAGTTAAAGCTGCAAGAGGAGAAATTTAAAGGAGGGTAAAATGAGCATACTTGTTGATAAGAATACGAAAGTTGTGGTTCAGGGTATAACAGGAAAAGAGGGAAGTTTCCATGCAAAGCAATGTATGGATTATGGAACAAATATAGTTGCAGGTGTAACTCCCGGAAAAGGGGGACAGCTGTTTGAGGATAAAGTGCCTGTCTTTAACACGGTTGAGGAAGCAGTGGTTGAAACCGGAGCAAACGCTTCACTCATTTTCGTTCCTCCGGCTTTCGCTGCCGATGCGATTATGGAAGCAGCTAATGCTGGGATTAAGGTAATTGTTTGCATCACCGAGGGGATTCCCGTTAATGATATGGTAAAAGTTAAGAGAGCTTTGGAAGGGACAGGAGTAAGGTACATTGGTCCAAACTGCCCCGGAATAATAACCCCGGAAGAGTGTAAGATGGGGATAATGCCAGGTCATATTTTCAAGAAAGGGAGGGTAGGTATAGTTTCAAGAAGTGGAACTTTGACCTATGAAGCTGCTTATCAGTTAACAACAAGAGGTATTGGTCAATCAACGGTTATTGGAATTGGTGGAGACCCTGTTCCTGGAACAACGCACAGGGATGCTGTCAAGATGTTCAATGATGACCCTGAAACGGATGCAATTGTCCTTATTGGGGAAATTGGAGGAACCATGGAAGAGGAAGCTGCGGAGTTTATAAATGCTCATGTCAGGAAACCGGTAATAGCTTATATAGCAGGTGTTACAGCACCTCCGGGAAGAAGGATGGGACATGCAGGAGCAATAATTTCTGGCGGAAAAGGCGATGCCAGGAGCAAGATGGAGGCCTTGAGTGAGGCGGGAGCGTTTGTTTGCGATACTCCTGCCGTTATTGGTGAAACTGTTGAAAGAGTTTTAAAGGAGAGGGGATTAATTTAGTAAGGAGGAAGGTATGCCGAAGGGAATAGTTGAAGTAAATGTTGACTGGTGTAAGGGCTGCAATATATGTGCAGCAGTTTGCCCAACAAAAGTGCTTGAACTTGATAAGGTAAAAGCAGTTATGCAGGTAAAGTACCCTGAAAAGTGTATTGCCTGTAAGCAGTGTGAAATGATATGTCCAGATTTCTGCATTTTCGTTTTTACTCCTGAAGAGTTTGAGGAGCTTTCAGGAACTAAAAGTGCTTGATGGAGGTTAATTATGGCTGAACTAAAGTTTGGAAATCATGCCTGTGCTGAGGCAGCTATTATCGCAG
>CAZJFY010000198.1:0-2349 GCA_964545225.1 uncultured bacterium
AATCAAGAACTTTGATCTGTCTTTCAAAAATGTCAGATTCTGCCCTGATTTTCACCTCACCTTTGATACCATGAACACCTACTATCTTTCCAATCATTATCTCATCTTTATGGTCGAATGCTTTTCTTTTTCTTCTCTCTAAGATTGATTTAATACCTCTCTTTTTCATTGCAAGTCTTACAACAACCTGTGCTCTTTTAATATTCTTTCAAGTTCTCTATCCGTTCTTGCCCTTTCCCTTAAAGCCAAGATTAAATCCCTCAACTTCCCTGAGTTTTCAAGCTCTTTAATCGTTTCATCCTTAGCTTTTGAGATAATTGTTCTCCTGTCCCAGTAGGCAAAACCGATGACAAAAACAGTTAAAGTGGTAAATATACCTGTAATAACATCTAAGTGATGAGACATTTCATCAAACCTTCTATTCATATCATCAAACCGTTTATCAATTTGCTCAAACCTTTTGTTCATATCCGCTCTTAGCTCTTCAAATCTTCTATTCGTATCCGCTCTTAGCTCTCCAAGCCTTTTATCAATCTCCTCAAACCTTTTATCAATCTGTTCAAACCTTCTGTCAATCTGCTTAAACTTTTCCTCAAAAACTGCCTGCCTTTTTTCCATTTCGATTAATTTCTGGTAAATCATTTCATTTGTAACTTTAAAATTGGGTGGTAAAGTTTCGGATTTGACCCTGAAAGGCAGGAAGCTTAAGAATAAAACAGTCAGAACTATAAACTTCCACCTACCAATCATTCGTTACCTGTTCCCGGCGTAGTTTTTCCATCCCTCGTACAGGGGAGTAAGTATCTCTTTTGCTTCTTCCAATTTTTTCAAATCCTCCCTGTAACAGGCAGCAATTACTGTTACCTTGAAGAAGTTATATACGGACTCGATTCTTTTCTTGAGTTCTTCTGGAGTTTCATCACTTAACATACTCTTTATAACATCCACGCTATCAATTATCAGGTCAAGTTCCTTTGAAATCAACTCCAACTGCTCTTTCTTTTTTTCAAACTCTGTAGAACCTAAGGAATTTATGACACTGATAGCCTTTCTAATTGTCTCCATTCGTTCAAGTATTTTCTCATGTAACCGCAAAACAGCCTCTTCCGGGGTTAACGTAGAAGTCTGGTACTTACCGTATATATTGTAAGGGTTAATCATTTTCCTCTCCTACTTTGAAATAGCTCTTCAAGGTATTCTGGAGAGAAAGCATTTCAGCCTTTATCTTTTCCATTCTTAAAAACTCTTCTCTCATTCGCTCTATCTCCCTATCTATTTCTTTCTGTGCTCTCTCGTATTGGGATTTCAGCAGATCAAGTTTATCCTGATACCTTTCCTGAATGAGATTGATTATGCCCGTCTGTCCATTCAGGAGAGAATCTATCCTCTTCATCATTACTTCAAGAGAAGAATCCAGTCCTTTGTAACCCGGAACCATACTTAGCTTTCCGTCATCCTCATCATACTCCTCTGTAGAATCTCCATCTAAAATTTCATAGTCTCCAGAATCACTCTCCACCCATTTTATTCTGTAATCTTCACCGCTCTTTGTTCCTTCCAGCAGAAGCTTGTATATGTATTCTGGGTCATCCTCAGTTCCTATATTTACTTTTACCATAGATGCTTTAATTGGAACAGCCATTTCTTCTGCTTTCTCGTTTATAGCTCTGACAAGTTCCGGAAGTGTGTAGTCACTGTCTGCTGTTATGGTAAGCTTCATACCTCCTATCATAACAGTAAACCTTCCATCTTCATCCAGAACAGATGTATCGTTCAGGTCATCTTCTTCTACTCCTTTTGCGGAAATCCATCTATCGTTTGTTCTAAAAAGGGTTTTAACTTTATCAAAATCGGTTGATAATATATAGTCCAGTTCGTATTCTTTTATGTGAAGTCTTTTATCTGTTCCAAGATAGACTCCAACCTGGAATATATTTCTGAATCCTTCAAGGTCTGAATTCTCTTCTACTACAGCATTGCTTCCAACTATATCAACGAGGCTGTTCCGTATCATTGAAATGGCTGAGTCTCCAAAAAGAGGACCAGTATCTCCTGTTACTTCATCGTAATAGTCATATTTATCGAGAGCGTCCATTGTCTTGTTGTAGGCTTCAACGAGTTTATTTATTTTCTCCTTTACACCTTCTTTATTGTCATCGATGGTAATTCTTACTGGAGAATCTGTTACTTCCTTTACCGTTATGTCAACTGATGGGAAGAGGTTCTTAAACTCATTTGAGGAATTACTTATTTCCACATCACCCAGTTTTATAACTGCATCGGTGGAATTCTGTACAGTAGTGTATTTATCATTATCGTCAGAACCATCTACGTTAATTACCTTATTGG
>CAZJFY010000199.1:0-2349 GCA_964545225.1 uncultured bacterium
TAACTTTTGTAAGTAAGTGAAAATTAAAGTAGGATCTAAATTCAGAGTTGAATTGCTCATATTGAAGTGCCATCCTTTATCATAAGTGAACATCAAAGTTTTTCCAATTATAGATAAATTAAGATTAAAACCGGAAGAGAAGCTAAGACCTGTAACCTTGGCAACATCGGATAAAGTGGAAATGCTTTCATTGTTTTCAACTTTATATTTAGCTATCCTTTCACCGTCATATTCGAGATGAAATCCGGGAGAATGTGACTCATGAATTTCATGCCCTGCAATCCATCCAAGATATTTATTATATCCTTTATATTCAAACTTGTAATCATAGCTGTATCCTGAATGACCGCTACTGCTCTCGAGATTCCATTCTTTGTGGCCATTAAAATCTCTTATAGCTCTATCCTCTATATCCAGCACATAGCTTCTACTATCAGTTTCCATTTCATTTTCAGTATAGTTTCCGTCTTGATAAGAATAAGAATAAGAATAATTATAACCTATACTAAAAATCTGTTCTCTAAGCTTATCTATACTTATCTGTTCTTTTACAGTCCCTCCATAACCAAGATTACATAACAACCCTACCTTCAACTTATTATCTGAAACGTTATAAGTTTCAAGTGAACAGTTGCCATCAAAAAGCTTGTAAGTATAGTTACCGAGATCCTCACTAATACTCGTTCCATTAAAAAACGCCTCAATTGTTGAGTTTACTTTTTTATCACCATATGAGAGTGAAGGATGCAAAATTTCCTTTAGTAAATCCTTAGATAGGACACTACCCAGTATGTCCTCCCAACTAAAAAGCTTGGACAATACAGCCTTATCATCTTCCGTTAAATTGTCAATCATAGGGAAAGAAGAATCAAAATCTTCTGAAGACAATTCTATAGTTTTGTTTGAAGAAATAACTTCAGCAGGAATTTTTATTTTACCGTTTCCTTTAAGAATGGTTGAAAGTAAGAAAAATTCCGGATTCGTCGAATTTGAAGCGATGTAATACACATTATAGGAATTATCCTCTATTTTTCCAACCCCTATCACATTATTACTACTACTATCTACGACAACAATTCCTCCCCTCAAATCGATAGAATAAGGCAGACTTAGATTGCCTTTAAAATGCTTTATTTGTTGCTGTTTGTCTTCATAAGCTAAAATCACAGGAGCAGCTTTATCAAGAATGGGAACTGGCTTTGACTGAGAAACTTTAGCCTTTTTCAGGAAGTCGAAACCCGTTCCGTTAAAGGTATACAGAGTAACAGTTTTTACATTACTCAGCGTATTATTTGCACTATCAAAAGGATAAACAACGGAAATCTTCATTCCCTTTAGCTTATCGTTTATGTTCCAGATTCGGTTTCCGTCATTGTCGTAAAAAGCTACATCAGCACTATACATCGGTAAAGGTATTGTACCATTTTCAAGCAAAGAGAAACCATTATCCGGTAAAGCAGTCAAAACCTTGTAGTTATTCACTGAAACCGTAACATCAAAAGGCAATCCTTCTGAAAAGTCGAACAAAAAAGCTACCGCATCATCCTCAGAGAATATAGGTTTGGGAATTACTTTCGCATTTAGTTCTGACAGAGTAAAAGGTTTATTAATCTGGGACGCTATCTCACCTATTGTTGAATTATCAAGCGTGGAGTTGGAAGCTTTCTCCCCAGCCTGAATCTCAGTAGGATCAATAATTCCTGTCTTTGAGTAAGTAATTGCGTATTTATCCTCGGTAACATCAGTAGCAATTGGAGAAAGAAGAACTTGCGTATTCCCAACAGTTGTTTCCTTGTACACTGGAGAAGCTGTTAACTTTTCCTCAATTGATAGAGTATTACCTCCATTGCCTCCGCCACCTCCACCACCACAGGAAAAAATAGATGCAGACAGAATAACAGTCGTTAACAGGCATAACTTCTTTCTTATTCCCATACCTTCCCTCCTGAACCTGTAAAATTTTTTCGATTACTATAAAAAAAAACCGCCCCTCTGTCAAGAGGGGCGGTAATATTGTTCAGTCATCAGATTATCTAACTTTCTTAAGATTTTCAGCAGTTGTTGAATTCCCCACTGGAAGCTGAGGAATTTCAGGCGGGAATGCAAGAGAGTCTTCCATATCATCAACAACTTTTATGCTGTCAATTCCCCAACCTCTAAAGCCATTAAAGAGTGAGTCTTCAGAGTTGAAGTAGAACACAAATCTGACCTTAAGACCTGCAAGTCCTGGAACGGGAACTTTAAATTCCTTCCATACTGGAAGTGCATTGACTCCCTGAGTAGAATATGGAACCTTTGGATCCTGAATTGCCGGCTCGTAGTCGGGGTTGAGAAGCTGGAGCGGATAGT
>CAZJFY010000200.1:0-2343 GCA_964545225.1 uncultured bacterium
TATGAATTTGGAGCTAATATGCTAAACAGGAAGAAGGCAATTTTAGCGCTTGAGGATGGCACTTACTATGAAGGGCTGAACTTTGGAGCAGAGGGGGAGGTTTACGGAGAGGTTGTGTTTACAACGAGCATGACAGGGTATCAGGAAATAATCACAGATCCCTCCTTTAAAGGTCAGATAGTTACAATGACATGTCCTCTTATTGGAAATGTCGGAGTTAACGGAGAGGATGTGGAATCGGACAGGCCGCAGGCTGAAGGTTTTATAGTTAAAGAGATTTCAGAAGTTTACTCAAACTGGAGAGCTGAGGATTCATTTGAAAATTACCTGAAAAAGTATGGTGTTGTTGGCATTTGTGAGATTGACACAAGGGAGCTTGTTAAGAAACTTAGAAGTGCGGGAACAATGAGGGGGGTTGTATCAACAGTTGACCTTGACCCTGATAGCCTTATAACAAAAGCAAGGTCTATACCCCCAATGGAAGGGTTAAACCTTGTGGATTATGTAACCTGCAATGAGCCTTATGAGTGGGATGAAGGGTTATGGAATTATGGGTATAAAGTTGTTGAGAATTTCAAGTATAGCGTTGTGGTTATAGATTTCGGAATTAGGAAAAATATTTTGAGGAATCTTGCGAGCAACGGGATAAAGCCTATAGTTGTTCCAGCAAAGACGCCTCCTGAAGAGATTTTAAAGCTCAATCCTGATGGAATTTTCCTTTCATGTGGTCCTGGAGATCCAGCTGCTGTTACATACGCAATCGAAAATATAAAATACCTCATTGCTGTCTATAAGAAACCGATATTTGGCATTTGTCTCGGGCATCAGTTAACAGCTCTTGCAATGGGAGCAAATACTTACAAGCTAAAGTTTGGACATAGGGGGGCGAATCAGCCGGTTAAGAATAAGTTTACAGGAAAAGTTGAGATAACTGCTCAAAACCACGGATTTGCGGTGGATGAATCTACTTTACCGGAGGATCTTGAAGTAACTCATTACAGTTTGAACGATGGTACTGTTGAAGGGATGAAGCATAAATCAAAGCCTCTTTTTACAGTTCAGTATCATCCGGAAAGTTCTCCTGGGCCTCACGATTCAAGGTACCTTTTTAGGGAGTTTGCAAGTTTAATTGCAGATTACAGAGGGGTTTGAAAAGGTTTGCGTTACGATGTTGCAGTTATTGGTCTTGGTCCAGCAGGAATTACATTTTTAAAATGCATTGAAAATTCAGGTTTAAAAGTTATAGCATTTGATTCCTCAAGTTTTCCAAGAAAAAAACTCTGTGCAGGTGGATTAACGAGGAAGGCCTATCTCTTTTTAAAGAGGAAGTTTGAAGGTATAGATTCCGTTGTAAAATTCAAAGCGTTTGATATTTCGCTTTTTGAAGGAGATAGAGAGGTTCTTGTCTCGTCAAAGGCTCCTTTTATTTACATGACAGACAGAAGAGAACTTGACAACTTCCTCTTTGAGAGTGTGGCTGATAGAAATTGTGTCCATACGCTTGAGAAGGTTTTATCCATTGAGAAGGATGGGAACTTCTGGAGGGTAAAAACTGATAAGGATTCTTATACTTCAAGGGTTGTTATCTCATCTGATGGGGTAAACAGCAGAATTGCACGACAGTTAAACATTGAAAGGGAAATAGGGGTAACTTATGAAGCCGATATAGAAGTGGTTTCAAGTAGAACTGTCGTGGATTTTTCAGGTTTTTCCTGGGGTTACTTCTGGATATTTCCAAAGGGTAATTTCGTGACTGCAGGATTTGGTGAATTGAGAAGGGGCAAGCTTTATAATGTTGTTGATAAGTTTAAGAGTTTTCTGTTAAAGCATGGAATTAAAAGAGGACAATTTATTGGTTCCGGATTTCCAATTCCAGCAGGGAAATCTTTTAATAAAATTTATCGTGATAACGTTCTCTTTCTGGGTGATGCTGGTGGACTTGTAGACCCTCTAACTGGGGAGGGAATATACTATGCTGCAAGGAGTGGTGAAGTTGCAGCTGAAATAGTGACAGGATCCTTTGAAACCGGGGACTTCAGCAGTTTGAGAAATTACGAAGTTAAGGTAAACAGGGAGTTTGGGAGACAGTTTAAATGGGCAAGGATCTCAGGAGCTATCTTCTTCAGAACAAAGGGATTGGCTTTTAGATTCCTTGAGAGGGATAAGTTTTTAAGAGAGATTGTTGGAGAAGTTCTTTCAGGAAATGCAAGTTACAGAGAGAGCTTTTTTGAATTTGCAAAAAGGAGCTTTAAATCTATTGTGAGGTTTTAAAGTGCTTCAGGTTTCCTTAAAGAGAGGTAGAGAAAGAAGAATAAGAGGATTTCATCCATGGGTTTACAGAGG
>CAZJFY010000201.1:0-2328 GCA_964545225.1 uncultured bacterium
GAATAAGGGTTATAAAGGTGATAGACAAGGAAACTCAGAAAGTCATTAGACAAATTCCTCCAGAAACCGTTTTAAAAATTGCAAAGTACATAGATGAGGTAGCTGGACTTATTTTCAACGAAAAAGTTTAAAAGGAAAAGGACATGGCAGGAGAATTCTACATAAGTGGTTTATCAAACACTGGCTTTGACTATCAATCATACCTTGATCAGTACAAGAAGTTAAAAATGATTCCTGTCACCCAACTTCAAGCCGACCAGACAAACCTGATGGCAAAACAGCAAGCTATTTCGGCTATTCACGAAAAGCTAAATGCCTTCAAGGAATACCTTGAAGCTCTTTCAAACGATAACACTTACGACACCCTAAAAGCAAATGTCTCAAACCCTGATGTTGTATCTGTAACTGTTGGAGAAGAAGCTGTTGAAGCAAACTACCATGTTGAAGTCCTTCAAATTGCAAAGGAAAACAGTTACAAAGTAGGAACAACTAACACGATAACGGACGTTGATCAAACGATTTCCCAGAGTGGAACCTTAACGATAAACTACCTAAAGGGCGGAGTTTCAAGCTCGCTCTCCATCAATTACGAAAATAAAACGCTTAGACAGATAATGGAAGAGATAAACAGCTCTGAAGATTTAAGGGCTTCTATAATTAACCTCGGAAGTGCTTCTTCACCGGATTACCAGCTTATTATCTCCCCTGTTGAAACGGGACTTGATAATAGAATAACCGGAATTGACGACTCCTTAAATCCCGGAGACGACAGTGCGGGAGTTTTTAGTGAGGATTTATCTAAAACTTACGAAACGGTTTCTGCTCAGGATGCAATAGTTAAAGTCAATGGAATAGAATTTCAGAACCCAAGTAACAGCTTTGATAGCATCATATCTGGAATTTCATTAACTGCAAAGGATACTGGCTCCTCAGATGTTGAAATTGTTAAGGATAACTCAACGGTAAAATCAAACATAGGGAATGTGCTCAAAGCTTACAACGAGCTTATTGACACCATATCATCAGCAACTGGAAAGGGAAAAGCTCTATCTGGAGAATCAAGCTTGCATTCCATATCAAGCGCAATTTTCAGGATAATAACAGACAACCTTGGAAAGTATGGATTCATAGACACTGAAGGGACTGCTGAAACAACAAAAGGACACCTTATTATCAAAGATGAAGCTTTTGAAACCTTCATGGAAAGAGAGGATGCAAAAGACATTGTGAAAAACTTTGCATCCTCTTTAAGCAGCTACATTGAAATCTACGACACGAACTTGGGAAATCAGGAGCAGAGATACGATGAACGAATATCAAATATTGACAAGAGAATAAGCTACCTTACGGATATGATAGATAAGGAAATTGAAAGGATGAGACTAAAGTTTGCACAGCTTGAAACTTACCTTTCTCAGATGCAGAGCATTCAGGCAAGGATACAAAACTTTATAGAAGGACTATCTTCGTCAAACGACCAAAACAGATAAGGGGGTAACATGAATAACCCGTACAGCGCTTACGTTAGAAATGCAGATAATCCAGAAACCAAGGAAGAACTCCTCATTAAAGTTTATGAGGAAATCTTAAGCTTGCTTAACATTGCATACATGGCAATTGAAGAAAATGACATATCAACAAAGGCTACAGCTCTAACGAAAATCACAGATGTCCTTCTCGTGCTTAAAGCCTCACTCGACATGGAAAAGGGAGGAGAGATAGCCAAAAACCTATTAGATATATATAACTTCTGCATAAATGAACTTTTAAAAGCTAACTTAAATAATGACAAGGAAAAAATCAAAAACGTAAAAGAAATCCTTGAACCGTTGTATGAAGGTTTCAAGGAAGCAACTGTCAATACTCAGCAGATAGGTTAAAAATTGCCAAGCCATATAAAACTCACATTAATAAAACACATCAAAGAACTTAGTGAAGGAAATGATATTGAACCCTTGATATCAGAGTTGCAATCCATAGACCTGAGCAAACTTGAAGGGCTTTCAGAAAGAGAACTTGAAGAGGTAAACAATATTATTGCTGAGATAATCAGCTTGGTTCAAGCCCAAAAAGAGGATACAATTAAAATGGTGGAAGAGTTAGTCAGGAAGAAAAACTCACTAAACACTTATAAAGATTCCAGAGAAAGATGAAGTTTCTAATTACCGGAACAGATACTGAAGTTGGTAAAACGTTCTTTACTGTAAATGCTTTGAGAAGTCTAATCAAAATGGGATTGAACGTTTGTGGAATTAAACCTGTTGAAACAGGATGCTCTCCAATTTGCCAAGATGCTGAAGAGATATCAAAAACTTGTGGCAAGAAGAT
>CAZJFY010000202.1:0-2319 GCA_964545225.1 uncultured bacterium
AACTCTTACTCCCTGCTCTTCCCAGTTTTTCTTAAGAGGTATCTTGTCATAGTATTCAAAAGGACCTACTTCCATAACCTTCATATCGGAAATCGGGAAAAATAGCAGAATAGCTTTTTTAACCCAATCGTTAACCTTCCAGTTACCAACACTTATCCTTTCGGCAACTCTAACTTTCCCCTTATCAAGGAGGTCAATTACCTCTCTTACAGCTTCTTTATATTTCTCCTCTTTTAAAAGTTCTCTATTATCCCATGCAAGTTCAATGGCATTCTTCAGATCTTCCATGTTACCTCCGAAAGGAAAATTGGGGCAATTTTAACAAAAAGAAAACCGAATCTCATCCTGTTAAAATTTTAATAGAGAGTAAAAGCCCCCTTTAAAGGGGGCTAAAATTACTGCTCTTCAGGAAGAACCGGCAGGACTCTTGCTTCTACAGGAACATCTCCTGTTAAGGACTCAAGGAATGCTTTAATCTTCCAAACTTGAGCATCATTCAACTTTTTATTTAACATCTTTTCAGCCATTATCTTTATTGCATCTTCAAGCTTATCAACTGTTCCATCGTGGAAATACGGAGCAGTTAAAGCAACATTTCTCAACTGAGGCGTTCTAAACTTGAACATATCCTCTGGATTTTGAGTTACCTTATACCTTCCCTGATCGTTATTCCACTGGAATTTGTAGTAGTTCCCATCACTCAATACCGGTCCATTATGGCAAGCTATACAGCCAGTTTTAACAAAAAGAACCATACCTTCTTTCTGATCTTCCGTTAAAGCTGATTCATCACCATTAAGATATCTATCAAAGGGTGAATTTGGAGTTAAAAGCGTTCTTTCATAGGCTGCTATGGCTTTTGCAATGTTATCAAACGTGACAGGATCGCTTTCCCCCGGAAATGCAGCTCTAAAAAGCTTTACATATTCAGGAATGCTCTTAACCCTTCTGATATCTATCTCGGGACTCGCCGCCATTTCCACAGGAGCTGTTAAAGGTCCTTTTGCCTGCTCCTCAAGGGTAGGCGCTCTACCATCCCAGAACTGAACTTTAAGAAAGGCAGCATTCAAAACTGTCGGTGCATTTCTTGGTCCATGCTGCCACTTATGTCCTATAGATGTTCTCTGATTATCATCCCCTCCAATGGAAAGGTTATGACACGTATTACACGATATAAGCTTACTCTTTGAAAGCCTTGGATCAAAGTAAAGCATCTTCCCAAGAGCAACCTTTACCTTAGTTTGTGGGTTATCTGCAGGAATTGGAGGAAGTGATGGAAGTGGTTGAAACTTTGACTTTGCCCACTCAATTTCATTTTGAGGACTTTCAACCTTGGCTGAAGCCCCTTTCAGGAATAGCTCATTTATCCCGGATTCAAAATCAAGGTCTGAAGGCATTACGCCCTTCTTAGAAAGCTCCATTGCTTTTTCAAGCATCTCATCAGGAGTGCTGTACTTTCTGAGAAGTTCTTCCTTCTTCGGTGCTACAACACCGTGGCAGTTTGAACAGGTTTTCTCCCAAACTCCAGCTTTTGAAGTTAAAGCAAAAGCTATTGATAAAGTTAACGTTAAGAGCGTTTTCCTCATTCCCACCTCCTGAATGGATTTTAGGAAATTCTATCATAAATAGAAATTATTTTCAAATAAAAGATTTTTCCTTTTGGAGCTTTTCTTTGTAATTCCTTACTCTTCTCTTCATCTCCTCAACCGGAATCGGCTCTGCCTCTATACCTTTACTCTTGCATACATTAACGCAATGACCGCAACCGCTACAGATATTCGGCAGAGCTATCGTTATCCGGCCTTTTTCATCAACTCCCCTTGTTTCGCAAATTTCGAGGCAATCTCCACAATCTGTGCAAACCTTTTTGTCCAAAGATTTCAAAAACTTTGGAGTATAAAGGTGACCACCAAGGGTGAGGTAAGCGTAGTTCCCATCCTTGTCGCTCAAAATCTTTTCTTCATCAATCTCATGTCCCTCACGGGGAACGCAGTTAAATCCTCAGGTTATCGCATCTTCAGGACAAACTATCTTGCACATACCATCACCAATGCACATTTGCCAGTTTGAGAACTCAACCACTTTCCTTCCGTCAATTTCAATTTCTGTAAAACAATTTGAAGGGCAGACTTCAATACATTTCCTGCAAAATGTACATTTATATACGTTTACTCCTCCGGGATACTGAGGGATGAAAGGAGAACCATCCTGACAGTATATAACCTGACTCATAACCTTTTGAATTGTCTCTTTTTTCATATATCCCTCCTATGAAAGATGTCAACCCCCAACACAGAGGTTGCATTTATCATCAATAAA
>CAZJFY010000203.1:0-2318 GCA_964545225.1 uncultured bacterium
TTGCAACGGTTTGTGGCATGTTTGCGCTCTTACCGTCCCTATTTATCAAGGAGGTGGATGTTGCGAGTTAGTTTAATAGTTTTTTTACTTCTTGTAGCAACAAATGCAGTTGCAGGGGAATTAAATAAAATCATTGAAACAGCTCTTTTTAAAAGTCCAGAAATAAGGATTGCTAAGAAGAGATTAAGGATTACAGAATATCAGTACAGGGAGGCTATAGGTAAGTTTCTTCCTTCAATTAATTTTACCTACTCAAGGATTTCTCTTTCGGATGTTCCTTCCTTTACCATGAGTATACCATCGCTTCCACCTTCAGAGTTTCAGATGATTGAAAAAGATTATTATCAGATGAGCGTATCTTTGAAACAGCCGATTTTTACTGGTGGATACCTCACGTTTAATGCGCTTAAAAGGAGGTTTGAGAAAGACTCAACTTATTACAGATTTCTTGAAACTGTCAATGAAGTTCTAAGTAGGGTAAAAAACGATTACTACACGCTTTCGGAGGCTAAAACGTCAATAGAGATAGCTAAAAGCTTTCTTAAAGCTGCAAAGGAACATTACAGGGATGTCGAGGCTTTCTTTGAAGAAGGTATTGTTGCAAAGAGGGATCTGCTTGAAGCTGAGGTAAAGGTGAGAGAAGCTGAGGAAAAACTTGAAAGAGCAAGCAGTTTTTACAGGATTTCACTTGAAAAGCTGAGAAAGGATGTTGGCGATGAAACTCTAAATCCTGATGTTGAAGAGTTAAAGTTTAGAGAGCTGAACATATCAGAAGAGAATGCCTTGAAAGTTGCTTTCGAGAACAGACCAATTTTAAAGTCGCTTGAGAAACAGGTAAAGGGCAACAAGTATGGAGTGAAACTCTCATATTCTCAGTTTCTTCCAAAGGTTTCCATTTCGCTTTCCTATGATAGAACTGATCAGTATCCAATGAATGGAAATTTCAAGAGCAAAAGTGCAGGGGTTTTTCTAACTATTCCTATATTTGAAGGGACCCAGCGTTTTTGGAGGGTTAAGCAGGCAAGGGAAGCCTTGACGATAAGCAAACTCTCCTTGGCTGATGCAAGGAGAGCTGTTAGGCTTCAGGTTGTATCTGCTCTTTCTAAACTTAAATCAGCCCGGTTGAGGATTAAAACTGCAAAATCGATGGTACAGAGGTCAAAGGAACTTTTGAGAGATTCAAAGGAAAGGTACAGAGAACACGTTGGGACATCAACAGAAGTAACAGACGCAATAGCTTATCTCGTTGAGGCAAAAGGGATGTTGAATTCAGCTCTTGCAGATTACAACAGAGCTATTTCAGACCTTGAATATGCTATTGGTAGGGAGTTGAAATGATCTTCTTCAAGAAAATTTTAACAGGTTTCCTTGCGTTGACCTTTCTTTTCTCCTGCTATGTGAAATCGGAAAAGGAGAATTTGTTGTACATAAATGGAAGAATTGAGGGTAACGATTACATTGCAAGCAATAAGTATCCTGGCAAGGTTGCAAGGATATACTGCGATGAAGGTGACAACGTTAAAAAGGGCCAGCTTCTTGCAGTTCTTGATTCAAAAGAGGTTTTGGCAAGAGTAAAACAGGCTAAAGCCAATTATAATTCATCCATTTCTTCCCTGAAGGCCAAAGAGGGAGAACTGCTATTCTATGAGAACAAGCTAAAAGCTTTAAAAGTGAGGCTCTCCCAACTTAAAGAAACAGTAATTTCACAGATAAACATAGCTAAGGAAAACCTCTTTTTATCTGAAAAGAACTGTGAAATTGCAAAGTCAGAGCTAATGAAAGCTAAAGCCACGTTTGAAAGGGTCAAGAAAGATTACCTGAGATTCAAGAATTTGTATTTAAGAAGAGTTATTTCTGAAAAGAGATTTGATGAGATTAAAAACGCTTTTGAAGTTGCAAAGCAAAACCTTGAATCTGCCGAAAAAAACTTCGAAAAATCATCAAGGGCTATTGCCATTGCAAGAGAAAAACTTTCTGTGGCTATTTCAAGGAGAAAGGAGATAGATTCACTGAGGGACGAAATAAACGCTTTAAAGTCAACGGTAAAAGCAAAGGAAAACGAGGTTCAGGCTTTCAGAAAAAGAGTTGATGCAGCTAAAGCTTTCCTTGATGAGGTGAGAGCTATCCTGAAAGAAAACGTGATTTGCTCCCCTGTTAATGGAACAATAACTGAAAAGAACGTGGAACTCGGGGAAGTAATTCCTGCTGGATTCAGGCTTTTCACTATCTATAACCTTGATGACCTCTACTTTGAGGGATTCATACCAGAGACAAAAATTGGGCTTATCAGTATTGGGCAGGAAGGGTATGTAACTGTT
>CAZJFY010000204.1:0-2281 GCA_964545225.1 uncultured bacterium
CGTATACGCCACTGGATGAGCTTCTGAACGGCGGACTTAGGTCAGGCACGTATATGGTGGCAGGGATGCCGTCAGCTGGAAAGACAAACTTTCTCTTGGCTCTTGCGATGAACATGGCGCGGCACAAACAAAAAGTCATCTTCTTTTCTCTTGAAATGTCAAAAAAGGAGCTACATGAGCAAGAACTTTCTTTCCTTTCAGGCGTGCCTAGGTATAAGATACATGACAAAGCTGTCAGCAGAGAAGAGCTGGCTCAAATCAAGCAAGCACTGGAAAAAGCTGACTTTTTAGAAAATCTCATCATCCGTGACAGCATTCGAACAGTAGACGAAATGAGAAGATTAATAGTTGATATTATGAACTATGAAGGAGAGAAAGTAATCGTTATCATCGATTACCTGCAAGTCATGCAACACCCGGCAATGACTATCAACCCGCGTCAGGCCCTAAAGGAAATTGCATATCAGCTCAAAGATATAGCAAATACTTATGAAATACCAGTTGTGATAATTTCTTCAGTCGCAAGAGAAATCTACATGAACAAAAAGAGAGAGCGTGATCTCATTTCAGTAGCAAAGGAGAGTGGAGACATAGAATATTCTGTCTATGTGTCGTTGTTCTTAGATCACTTGAGTAAAGAGGAGCAAGCAATACTAAACACAGAGAAGCACGAAAAGGTTTTTAAAGTCATTTTAACAAAAAACCGCCACGGTCCTAACCGAGACGAAAATGGACAATACTTTTACAAAATCTTAGGGCTAAACTTCACAAATGGAACGATACGCAAATTAGAACTAGAGGAAGAAGATGGCTTTTGTGAAAGTGAGGACTAAAGAAAAAAAAGAAACGGCCCAGAAAGTATTATCTTTGTTTTTTGGCCTGGACCTGGAGGAAGAAGAAAAAGAGAAAAAGAAACTATTTGAAGAAGAGTGGAAATATCCGCATGAATTTGAACTTTTTGAGAAGTCTCCTAACACTCCTGAATATATCCCTGAACACAAATACACTCCTGAACAGACCCGGCAAAACAAAAATTCATGCCCTGAAGGTCGTCAAAATCATCACGGTTGCCCCCACTATGAACTTCTCATTCACTATGAACCTCTCACTCTTTCAGGCAGAAAACAGGAAATCAGGCGGTGCAAGCTCTTAAAAGGAAAATGCCCACTTGTAAAATTTTAACAGGCGGTTATTTTGGCCCAGAATGGCGTTTGGGGTGAGGGGGGATAGTTAGATACCTGTTTCGGCTTAACCAAGGCCTTATGAGCGTCCTGGTGCGCCTGAAGGGTATTTCTGAAGTCTGCATCAAACTATTTAGCTGGATGTGGTTTATAACTATTATTGAGATTTTAAGATTTTAAACAAGGCCGATCTTTTAGGGGTCAGCCTTTTTAGTTGGTGGTTAGTAGTCTATGAAGCAAAATTTTTGCTTGACAAATAAAGTAGGTTTAAGCTAAATTAACAGTAGGATTAAGATTTTGTGATAAAAGGCAGGTATTTGAGGAGATGGGTAATAAGCTGCCTTTTATCTATCTCCTTCTTTTTAATCAATTCCTTTTAAATCCCTGCGTAAATCCCTGTGTGCTCTGCCCTAAAAGAAAGCATGTAAGGGTATGGAAAATAAAAAAGGAGGAGGAGTAAGGTGAAAAAGTTAAGGCTTTTAACAATTAGTTTGTCGGTTTGTTTGGTGTTTACTTTGGCCTTAAGCCCAAATGCCCAAGCAGCCTTAAACAAGGCAGAAGTAAAGGCTAAACTCAAACACATTGCTGTGCCCTTTATTCTCAATCAAGGGCAAGTTAATAAACAAGTCGCTTATTATGCCAAAACCTTTGGTGGAACAGTCTTTGTTACTAAAGACGGTAAGCTGGTTTACAGTCTGCCTGCTGAAAAAGGAGCGGTGGCCTTAAGGGAGATTTTTGTGGGAGGAAGAATAAAACATGTCAAAGGCGAAGAAAAGGCCGTTACCAAGGTAAGCTATTTTAAAGGTAAGGATAAAAGCAAATGGATAACTGGTATTCCTACCTACAATTATGTCAGTTTAGGTGAGGTTTATCAGGGAATAGAGATAAAGGTGAGGGCGTATGGGAATAATGTAGAAAAGCTATTTTATGTAAAACCAGGGGCAGAGGTAGGAAAGATTAGGGTAAAAGTAGAAGGAGCTAAAGAACTTACGGTTACAAAAGATGGAAGGTTAAAGGTAATTACAGCCAAGGGAGAGGTATACTTCACCAAGCCTGTGGCGTATCAGGAGATTGAAGGTAAAAAGAAATATATAGAAGTA
>CAZJFY010000205.1:0-2272 GCA_964545225.1 uncultured bacterium
TGAACCGAGATTACATGACTCATAAGGAAGAAGGGGGACTTCACCGCAAGGATTTGTTGCCTCAATTCTGCCAAGTTCGGGAGTAGGGTTTTTCCTGTTTATCTCATCGATATATAAAATTCCGGGATCCCCGCTATCCCAAGCAGATTCGCATATAAGATCAAAAAGCTCTCTTGCATCTTTTCTTCCCCAAACAGCTCCATCCCTCGGATTAACAAGTTCAATCTCCCCTCCCGATCTAACTTTCTCAAAGAAGCTATCACCTGCGGAGACAGATATATTAAAGTTTAAAAAACTTATTTTATCTCTTTTACACGTTATAAACTCAACAACATCAGGGTGATCTATGCTGAGAACACCCATATTAGCCCCTCTTCTCTTACCACCCTGTTTTATAGATTCAGTGGCACAGTTAAATGCTTTCATAAAGGAAACCGGACCTGATGCCTTACCATTTGTTGATTTAACAATATCACCCTTGGCTCGCAAATGGGAAAAAGAGAAACCTGTTCCCCCACCGGTTTTCTGTATTATCGCCATATCCTTAACAGCCTGAAATATATCTTCCATGGAATCTTCAACAGGAAGAACGAAACATGCAGATAGCTGACCAAGTTCAGTTCCGGCGTTCATCAAGGTTGGAGAGTTTGGAAGAAATTCAAACGAAGACATAGCTTCATAAAATTTCTCTTCCCAGTATACAGAATCTGAAACCTTTCCATACCTCAACTCTGCAAGAGAAATGCTTCTTGCAACCCTTTTTAAAAGATCCTCTGGACTTTCATTTGGCCTTAAATACCTTGCTTTAAGTATCTCTAATGCAGTTTTAGAGAACACCAAAGGCCTCCGATAAACATTTAACTGTTAAATTTTCCAATCAACATTTAAAATTTCACTATACCTATTAAGCACTCTTGATAAATATTCCCTTGCAGCTTTTTCCCTATTCAGTTTAAAAGTTTCTTTCCAATGCCCTCCTCCAAACTCCCTACTGCCGGCTTCCATCAAATCTATTATCCTTTTAGAATCTGGAAAAACAGGATTATATCCCGCTCTCAATGCATAGTTTATCAAATTTCTCATTTGCTTCTTCGCATGTTCTTCTGCATTTAACTTCTCTCCATATGCTTCAAGGAAAAGAAGCTCAAGAACAGATTTAGTCCAATTAATTGGAAGCTGACACCATCCCGCGTCATTATTGTTAAACTCACAAGAGTAAGTTGCCAAGGCCCTCATCCACCTTCTATGAAATCTACACCATCCTACATTGTCATACCAATACTCAGCAACAGCACTTTCAACTATCCTGTTTGCAAGTTCCTCAGGTTCAGGAAATACTGCAAACTTGTAATAAGTCCAATACTTACCCTGAACAGGGAGCGGAACAAAATTCCCCAAAGCCCAATATAGAGTCGGTGTTATTTCTCCATCATCTCCAAGGGCAACATACACCGCATAATCCTTAAAGCTTAGCCCATCCTGCAATCTATAGTGAAATTTTTTATCAAGGTAACTTGAAGACTTTCTCTTTCCATATCCAAGTAAACCTGGGATTTCCCCTTCTCCCCAAGCTACTTTTTCTGCAAGCTCACATAAAAGCTTACTATTCTTTTCACTAACTTTTACAGGGTTATTGATCAATTGCTCATATTTGAAGTCAGGGGAATCGGTTAAACCGATCTCGCTCGGTTTTAATAACCCTTTCGATAAAAGCTCAAAAACCCATGAAGCAAGACAACCAAATTCAATTGCATCAAAACCCAAAGAATCAACTTTATTAACTCCGTAATCACTTGCATTCAAATAAAGACTTCCGCTTAGAGGACCGTTAGCATTATATGGCTCATAATCAACTTTAAATCCATCCTTTATCTTCTTACAAGCAGCAGGACAAGGTTCTCCGCACGTTGTCCACTTTTTAGTTTCTATAGCTTCTTTATTGAAAAAATCAACATAATACTTTTTTATGTTTTCATAAATTTTTTTCCTGTCATCCCTTGAAATATAAGGCATCTGCCAATTTAATATTGGTACAAATTCCTTCTCCGATAAGTAATCTCCCCCAAAAGTCCCACCAGTTTCCTTTTCAGGATCATATCTATATTTCTTTGTCTTTTCAATTATAACTTTAAAAAGAGGTTTATCATAAATATGCGAAAAAATACGTTTAATATAGTTAAAATTTGATAAATCTAATCCTTTAAACTTATTCTGCTTTTGGTTTCCTCCAAAAATTATGGCAGCCACATTGTGAGACCTGAGCATAACGCTA
>CAZJFY010000206.1:0-2262 GCA_964545225.1 uncultured bacterium
TTCCCGTTTTCAAAAACCTCAGTATAGATCTCGGTATGTTCTTTATACTTTGGGCAGTTTTTCTGATTGTGGGTTCCTCAAATGCTGTTAATCTGACCGATGGACTCGATGGATTGGCCATTGGTCCGATTATACTTACAAGCCTGGTATTCTTAGTTTACTCCTACGTTACAGGAAACGTTAAAATTGCTTCCTACCTTCAAATTCCTTTTGTTAATGGTGTTGGAGAGCTTGCTATTATTTGTTCCATTGTTATCGGTGCTTCTCTTGTGTTCTTGTGGTTTAATACATACCCGGCAGAAGTTTTCATGGGGGATGTTGGTTCCCTTTCGCTGGGTGCACTTTTAGGGATAATATCTATTATGACAAAGGGAGAGTTTGTTCTTGCAGTTGCGGGAGGCATTTTTGTCCTTGAAACGCTTTCAGTAATTATTCAAAGGTACTACTATAAGTACACAAAGAAAAAACTGGGTAAAGGTAAGCGGGTATTTAAAATGGCGCCACTTCACCATCACTTTGAGAAGCTCGGGTGGGAAGAACCAAAAATAACAGTTAGGTTCTGGATAATATCTGCAATCCTTGCTCTGATATCTTTAAGCTTTTTAAAGATTAGATAACATCTGCCGCTTTCAATATTTCAATGACTTTCTTGTTTTTAAGTTTACATGCAGATTTTGTATTGAACTTATCAACTCTTTCAATAATTCCCGCATCCCTTAGTATTGTTGCGTGTTGTGAAAGTAAAGGTTGAGGAACTCCGAGTTCTTTTCTTATATCCTTTGGCTTTTTAGGGCCTTCCATTAAAGAGATAATGATGGCTATTCTTATGGGATTTGATAGAATTTCAAACAGCTTTGCATCTTTAATGAATTTTTCGTATGGTTTTTGATCCACCTTTCACCTCATCTGATGGAGCATTATAGCAAACTTAGGAGCAGGAATGTTTAAAAGGTTAAAGGAAGACATTGAGATAGCTTTTGAAAGAGATCCGGCAGCAAGAAGCATTTTTGAGGTTTTAACATGTTATCCAGGACTTCATGCCATCTGGTTTCACAGGCTTGCTCATTGGTTGTGGAACCATAGGATGAAGCTTCTTGCACGAGTAATTTCTCACTTTTCAAGGTGGTTAACGGGCATAGAGATACATCCAGGAGCAAAAATTGGAAGGAGGTTTTTCATTGATCACGGTATGGGCGTTGTTATTGGAGAGACTTCGGAAATAGGCAATGATGTTACTATATACCATCAAGTTACGCTGGGTGGAACAAGCGCAAAGAAGGGAAAGAGGCATCCGACAATAGGTAATAGTGTAGTTATCGGTGCTGGTGCAAAAATTCTCGGTCCAGTTAAGATTGGAGATAACTGTAAAATAGGGGCAAATTCTGTTGTTGTTAGAGACGTTCCTCCAAATTCTACGGTTGTTGGGATACCCGGGAAGATTGTTAAAAGGGATGGAATTAAGCCAACAAGGGTTGACCTTGAACATGGTCAGCTTCCAGATCCTGTTATGGAATCCTTGAAACAGATGTTGGATATAATCCACGATTTAGAACTTGAGGTTAAATCCCTGAAAAAAGAGTTAAAAGAGATTAAATCAAATGAGAGTAGTTAGCGTTTCACTGTTCTTACTCCTTTTTCTCTTTTCCTACTCATGGGCTGAAAAAGTTTTCTATTCTGTTCAAGTAGCTTCTGTCACAGATTTTGGTGCAGCTGAAAAGGTTTTTAAAAGGGTTGAAAAGTTTCCTTTTTCCAGGGTGGACTACGTTGATGGAAGGTATAAAGTAAGGGTTGGGTGTTTTGATGACTATGATACAGCTAAGGAATTCTTCTCTAAGGAAAATCTTGGAAAGTTGTTTAAAGGTGCTTATATAACGAGAATCTATAACACGGGATATATAAATACCGTTTTGGGACAGCCTGTTTCTTTGTGCTGGGCGGAAAATGAAACTGAACAGGTAGAAGGGATTAGCGGAAATGATAGTTTGATAGGAAGTTCTAATTCATCCAATGCAACGTATGAGGAAATTAGCTCTGATTTCCAGGGTTTAGAAAGCGTAAATGCTGCAGGAAACTATACTAAAGAGTATACTCAATCTGAAGAATCATCAAGCGTTTCAGAAGAGGAAAAAATCGGGAAAGTTGAAGAGGTTGTAAAGGTTAACTTCAATGAAGTTAATAATAAGAACAATATTTTGGAAAAGAAGAAAGGATTTGATTTAAAGCTCTTTGTGGTATTACTTCTCTTGCTAATTTTATCGTTTT
>CAZJFY010000207.1:0-2228 GCA_964545225.1 uncultured bacterium
AGTTTACAGAAAAGTTGGTTTTCCCAACACCTCCTTTACCGCTTGAAACGGAAAGAACTTTGCAGTAAAACTTTTTCTTCTTTGATAGCCTTATCAGATCTTCAGCTTGTTTGTTCATCCTTCTCCTAATATGTAATCTGCTATCAGCTGTGGAGTGAGGACCTTTATGTCTTCAGGAACTCTCTGTCCTGTGCTTATATATGAAATTGGTAGTCCAGTTATTATTGGAAGGTTAACAATCAGGCCGGGCTTTGATGTTTCATCTATTTTCGTAAACAGTATTGAATGTAAAGGGAAAAAAGACCTATATCTGTTTACAACTTCTACTGCTTCCTCGTTCTTCATGTTGCAGCTGATGAGCAGAACCGCTTCAAAATTTCCGCCGTCAAGTATTGATCTTATCTCTCCAAGGCGCCAATAATCGTAATGGCTTCTCCCTACAGTGTCAATCAGGATAATGTTGAGGTCATTAACGTTGCTGAGTGTTTCCCGCATCTTTTTGGCATCTGTTACTGTGTAGAAAGGGATGTTTAATATGTTTGCATACGTTCTTGCCTGTTGAATTGCTCCGACTTTGAATGTATCGGTGCTTATAACGCCGACTTTTAAGTTCTTGTTAAGCAGGAATCTTGCTGCAAGTTTAAAGAGATTTGTTGTTTTTCCAACCCCTGTTGGTCCTACAAAGGCCACTACCTTTTGTTTATCCTCTGCTTTGAATTCGCCAGTGAACTTTATAAGCTCTTTCACCCCTATTTCAATAGCTTCTCTAAATGTCTGCGTATTTAGATCAAGCTTGTTCGTATCAATATCGATACCACAGGATTTTTCAACAATAATTGGAGCTATGTTCTTGGATACACCTGCTTCTGTGAGTTTCTCTATCAGTTCAACAGCATCCCCTGTGAAATTCTCAATTGCTTCGTTGGGAATTGGAAGTTTAATATGTGAAGGTAAATTTGTTTGTGGCTGGATTTTCGTCTCTTTTATTAAAGATTTCAGTTCAAGAATCTCTCTTTTAAGTTCTGATAAAGGCTCATTTTTACTGTTTCCAGCTTTTACATATAACCTGTACTTCTTTTTCTTGAGGAAAGGGATGAAATCCCTGCTTTTTTCTATTTCACAGTATAGAATTTCAACATTTTCTCCAAACTCTGACTTCGCTTTCTCGATCAGTGCATTTAAGTTTCTTCCTTCAAAAACTTTAACCAAGCTATCCCCCTACATTTCCTATTATGTCAATTTTAACAGTTGGTTCAATCTCAGCGTAAGAGACAACAGACATGCTCGGTATATAAGGCTCAATAATTTTCTTGACGTACCTTCTCACCGCAGGCGATGTAAGGAGTAAAGGTACGTTCTGGTTTATTATAAACTTTTCAAGGTATGAGTGTATGTTTGATATAAGTTTCTGGACAAATGCTGGCTCAAGAGCTGGTAAGTATCCTTCATTGGCTTTCACTTTTTCAAGTATATAGTCTTCAGTTTCAGGATCAAGCGTTATTGCAACAATCTTACCATCCTTTGCATATATACTGGTAATTAACTTTGAAAGAGACTGTCTAACAAATTCTGTAAGGACTTCAGGATCGTTCGTTTTAACAATGTTGTCTGATAAGGACTCTAAAATCGTTAGGAGGTCTTTTATCGGGATTCCTTCTTTCAGCAAGTTTTGGAGAACTCTATGAACTATGTTAAGTGGTACCTGTTCCGGAACAATCTCTTTGACTACAGGGTATTTTCTCTTTAGTGTATCTATCATCTCCTTTGTTTCGGTTCTTCCAAGAATTTCATGGGCATGTTTCTTTATAGTTTCTGAAAGGTGTGTTATTATGACAGTGGGTATGTCAACTACTGTAAAGCCAAGGAGCTTGGCTCTGTCCTTCTGATCAGAGTCTATCCAGTAAGCATTTAATCCAAAAGCTGGTTCCTTCGTTGGAATTCCCTCTATCTTTCCCTTTGTTGTTCCTGTATCGATGGCAAGCAGTTTTTCAGGAACAACCTCTCCTCTTGCAACTTCAATGTCTCTTATCAATATTCTGTATTCAGATGGTTTTAGTTCAAGGTTATCTCTTATGTGGATGAGAGGTATGACAATTCCCAATTCTTTTGCAAGCTGCTTTCTCAGTGTTTTTATTCGCTTTACAACCTCACCGTTTTGAGCTTCATCCACAAACGGAATTAACGTGTATCCAATCTCAAGGCTTAGTGTCTCAGGTTGGACTATAAGC
>CAZJFY010000208.1:0-2213 GCA_964545225.1 uncultured bacterium
CTAATCATCTTTAAACCCTCCCGAATTCGTTTAGATAACCAAGAAGTTCATCTCCCGATTTTACAACGTTAAGATTGGCGTCAAACTCTCTGTGTGCTTCTATCATTTTTGCCATCTCATATACCACATTAACGTTAGAATCTTCCAGGTATCCCTGATAAATCTTGAAGTTATCAGAAGGTTCTGCTAAATTTTCATTGTAAACCCACAAATTTTTTCCTACTCTCTTATCCACAGACTGTTTCAGGATAAGGAACCTTCCTGCCTCCTCCCCCCGGGAAAAGATTTTTCCATCCTCAGAGACATAAACATCGTAAGAATCGCTAAGTCTTATCCTGCCTCCTTTCCCTATCACATAGTAGCCTGAAGAGGTCATAAGAAATCCTTCACTATTTACTTTAAAACTTCCATCCCTGGTTAGAAACCTGTTTCCTTTTTCATCTTCAACAAGGAAAAACCCTTCTCCATCGATAGCAAAGTCGAGTTTGTTTCCTGTCTCCCGCAAAGGACCCTGTTCAAGGTGTATAACATTGCCTATGGCTCCTGCGTATTCAAGAGCAAGGTTGTATGTAGGAATGTAACCTGTCGGCACAGGATCTTTAGGTTTTGACGGAGGAAGCTGTGTAAGTGGAACATAAACCGTTGAAAACCTTATCCCTTCTCTCTTATAGCCCGGCGTATCAACATTTGCAATATTGTTGGTTATGGATTCAAGCTTTCTCTCCATAGCCTTTGCACCGGAAGCTCCAACAAAAAGTATCTGAGCTGTTATGCTCATGCTCCTTTCCTCCGAAGGTTGAGCAGAATTTCCACCTCAGAAGTACTCATTTTCAAAGCCCTTGCAAGAGCTTTTATATCCTTTTTGACTATCATTTCTTTAAGTTTTTCTTTGTTTACTTTCACAGGAGCCCTGGATATCATGAGAGAAACTACTCTTTCGAGGTCAGCTTCCGTTAGTTCTGGCAGTTTTGAGAACGACCTTTTCGAACCAGCAATGGGATTTTGAGGTACCTGTGTGCTGGAAACCACAGAACTTAAATTTGCCATATCAAAAGCCATCTTCTTCACACTGCTCTTTATAAGGGAACACTCCCCCTCTAATTTTGAGATTCTCCTCCGTGTGGAGACAAAGAGGAGGAAAGCTATGAAAGCAAATAAAATCAACAACCCTACCAGGAATACGAAAGCTTCGCTGGAAAACTGACTGCTTCTTCCTACCACTTTGAGGTTGGCGTCATAAACAACTTCATAAGCCATAATCCTTTAAAAAACCTCTTATTTTTTTCAAAGCAGCTTTCTTTATCTGTGTTACCCTCGCAGGTGTTATATTCATTATATTCGCTATTTCCTTCTGTTTCAATCCCTCTTTAAAAAAAAGAGAGAGCACTATCTTTTCACTATCATTCAGAACAGAATCTATTGCTCTGGCTACTATCTCCATCAGTTCTTTTTTCTCCAGCCTGTCAAAGGGATTTTCATCATCCGTTCCTAAGAAACTGAGACGGTCCTCTTTAATCGACTCACTGATAAACTCTTCTATACTCAGGGTTTTTCTCTTGTTCACACCCTCATCTTTTTCCTCTTTTGTCCTGACATCAAGGGTTCGAAGATAATCAAGAATTCTTCCCCTTATCAGGATTGAAGCGTAGGTTCCAAAACTTGTTTTTTTGTTTTCATCAAAGTGTTGCCTGGCTTCCATTAAACCCACATAACCAGCACCTACAAGGTCGTCAAATTCCACTTCCGAATAGTCCGGTAATCTTTTGTATACGGAAGATGCAATTTTTTTTACTAACGGAATATAATCTTCTACATTAATTTCTTTGGTTTTGTAATGAGGCATTCTATCCCCAGATTCTTAATAGTCTATTCAGGAAACTGTCCTTCTTCTTCATCTTCTTTGAAGGCTCTACAATATTTCCAAAAATTTCAGAAACTTTTTCCCTTATCCTGGAATTTTTCCTGACTACATCCAAAAATCCCATAGAATTAACAACAGCATGCATGTTCTTTATCGGTGGCATATAACCCAAGAAATTCATCTCTACGTCAGGGAGAAACCTCTTCATACCTTCAAACTTCAGCTTCACTTTCTCAAAATCTTTCTTTCCCGTCTTATTTGCAACAAAATTGAACTTTTCCACTCCATGAATCGTATGAGATAGCTTCATAAGACTGTAGGCATCAATCATAGAAGGAGGTTCAGGATTCAC
>CAZJFY010000209.1:0-2190 GCA_964545225.1 uncultured bacterium
CGTTTTCAAGCATGTAAAAGGCTTCGTCTTCTGAGATGCCTACGTCGTCAAGGTTCCTTCCAACGCCTATAGTGAGCTTGCCAACCGTGTCTCTATAAGGTTTAAGTCTTAAGCCTTCATCTACAACGAGCATTGTTTTTACAAGGTCTTTCACGGCTATTCTCCACTTTCAAGAATCTTCTTTTTAAGCTCCTCAAATTTGGGAACGCTAAAAAACATAAAGTTTCGTCGCTTTCGTTTTTCACTTTAAAACAACCAAAAATGAAAAGTGGCAGGAGTTGACAAACTAAGGCTTGAGAACAAGAACAGCTATAGGCTCTGATGGAAGTTGGTTTATTTTATCCGTAACGTCTTTCCATCCCTCATTAGTCTTAATTCTGTAAACTATATCTTTACCTATTCTAAGCCTCTCAAAATAAACAGGTTTATTCCTGTAATCAGTATAACACTGAAGGCTCCTTAAAAAGTCTCTATCAACAACACGGCCTTCCAAGTATCCAAAATATTCCTCTTCTTCTTTCCAAGTAGACCACTTGACTGACTCAAAATCGATATAATCGGTGTAAATGTACCAACATTCATCGCCACTTGGGTCAACCCAAGCAGTGAAATTATCTTCACGGGAATCGCCTGCAAAAAGGAAATAACTTGGAAATGGCGCATCACAAAACCATAAAGCATATCCACTTGCAGAACCCTCTCTCTTATGAAAACCTTTGTAAACAGATACAGAGTAAGAAAAGTCACCGTAACCCCAAAAATTCACCGTAGAAACTTCCCCGATTTCAAAATCTATCCAACGAATAGTTACTGGACATCCATCGCAAGAAGGACCCGAAGGAAAACAAAACGTATCTCTTGCCGTTGCCAACCCAACAATCTTACGTGAAATTTCCTCCAACTCTAATGCACTAAAAAGCCAAGGGCCCCGTTCTGGATATTCTGATTATTTGAGAGACTCACTAAAAAAGCTAAGTTCTTCAGAAGAAGTTTTCACAACTGGGTATTTCTTTAATTCTACTTTCCTTAAATCAAAGTGAAGAACAACAGCTTCCTCTGATTTTATCTCTTTAGAACAAGAAAAGAGTTCAGAGCATTCGCCCCAATCTGCTTTCAAATCTTGACTCCAGATACTGCTACCAAAAGAATCTGCTTCTCCTACTCTCCACAAAACTCCATTTCTATCTAAAGCAGCTTGATATTTAGTAAAACGCAAAGAAGAACTTAACGTCACATTATCATTACCGAAACCAACTTCATGAAAATAAGAAGCATATCTCGTAGGGGGATAGTAGCGAACCTTAGAGTAAAGATAAGGTAAAGAACCCGTTTCCTTATCAAAACTGAAAAATACAGCTCTTTCTTTCACTCCAAAGGAAACAGAAGTTATGCTAAAAGCACGCCTTTCATAGACATAAAACTCGTGCAAATCCTCCGAGAAAGAAACTAAAAAATCAAAAAGCGACCTTCCTTCAACCTTTAAGGAATCAGTTAGATGATACCATTTTAAAGCTTTCTTTCTCGGATGATATAAAAAACCACAAATAATTACCAATTCATTCCTTCTCGCATAAGCTACATTTAAAACGGATACAAAATCAGGATCCTCATCCTCAGGAAGAGTTAAGTCATGGAAAACTGCGCTAAAAACATTCTCCACAGGCTCTTGTAAAGCAGAAAACAAGTAATCCCAATCTCCCGAGAAGCCTCTTTCCCTAAGGGCCTCAACATCAAGATCCTTTTCAAGTTTGTCTCTTTTCAAACTATACAAAGCTGCCTTGATAGTGTCAGCCTCATCACGATAAAAAAGAATAATGTTCCAAGTAGTGCAAGAACGAAGTTCCTCGCCAGCAATGATAACAGGTTGCTGTAGTTTTTCTCCTTCTTTTTTGAACTTAACATAGACAATATCATCTTCCTCAAAAGCCGCAGCAGCTCCTTCAAGAGCTCCGTTCTCTCTCTGCTTTGCTTCAGGTTCACAGTGGTAAAAAATCGGTACTTTCAAATATTTTTCTCCCGTGTCAACAAGTTCTATGTCTGCTGTATCGTCCTTAGGGTAAAGCTTTAGTATCCTCGCTTTTCTAAATCTTGAATCTACGGCACCACCAATATTTTCAATATTTATCCTTGCCATTATGCCCCCTCGTTCCAAAACCAAACAGGAACAACTATGTCCTTTTCAGGATCAAG
>CAZJFY010000210.1:0-2178 GCA_964545225.1 uncultured bacterium
TTTATAAAGCTTCAGGGATTTGAAGTAATTGACGCAGACGTAATAGGAAAAACCCTTTTACTAAAAGGTGAAAAAGGATACAAATTAGTTGTTGAAAGGTTCGGGGAGAAAATACTAAAAGAAAACTTAGAAATAGATACGGGCAAATTGGGAAGCTTGGTCTTTAGCAGTGGAGAAAAACTTAAACTGCTTACATCAATTATCCATCCTCTCATAAAATCTGAACTCCTGAAAATAAAAGAAAGAAATAGGAATTCAGTAGTTTTCGTTGAAGCTGCTGTTTTGATAGAGGCAAAATGGGAAAAGCTGTTTGATAGAATTATTACTGTCTTTGCTTACAAAGGTCAAAGAATCCTAAGAGCAGCGAAGAGATTTGGAATCAAAGAAGCAATTAGAAGGGAGAAATTCCAGCTATCCTATAAGGAAAAGTTAAAATTCACCGATTACCTTGTATGCAATACAAAAAGGCCTATTGATATGTTCAATCAAGCAGAAAAAATTTTGGAGGAGATTAGCAAATATGGATAAGTTCTACGTTACAACGCCAATATACTATGTAAACGATATCCCCCATTTAGGACACGCTTACACAACAGTTGCAGCAGATGTTATTGCAAGGTTTAACAGATTTTTAGAAAAAGAAGTCTTTTTCTTAACGGGAACTGACGAGCATGGACAGAAAATCCAACAAGCAGCAGAATCTAAAGGAATAGACCCAAAATCTTTTGTCGATTCCCTTGTTCCTCGATTTAAAGAACTTTGGCAAATCCTGAATATCTCTTACGATAGATTCATAAGAACAACGGATGATGATCACGTAAAAGCAGTTCAGGAAATTTTCAAAAAGTGTTATGAAAAGGGGGATATTTATCTCGGGGAATATGAAGGATGGTACTGTATTCCCTGTGAAACCTACTATACAGAGAAAGACTTGATTGACGGAAAACTTTGTCCAATGTGCAATAGAGAAGTTATTAAAGTTAAAGAAGAATCTTATTTCTTTAGACTTTCAAAATATCAGGACAAGCTGTTAAAACTTTATGAAGAAAACCCTGAATTTATAAAGCCAGATTTTAGAAGAAATGAGATCATTAACTTCGTGAAACAAGGATTAAGAGACCTTTCAATAAGCAGAACAGGATTTTCCTGGGGAATTCCCGTTCCCTTTAACAAAAAACACGTTATATACGTATGGTTTGATGCATTAACAAATTACCTTACTGCCGTGGGCTATCCTGAAAGGCTTAACAAATTCTGGCCTCCAGACTTACACTTGGTTGGAAAGGACATCTTAAGATTTCACACAGTTTACTGGCCTGCCTTTCTCATGTCGGCAGGAATTGAAATCCCTAAAATGGTCTTCGCTCATGGCTGGTGGACAGTAGAAGGAGAGAAAATGAGCAAGTCTAAAGGAAACGTTATAAATCCTTACGAGCTTGTTAAAAAATTTGGAGTTGATCAAGTAAGGTTTTTCCTCTTCAGAGAAGTAAGCTTTGGTCTTGATGGTGATTTCTCATTTGATCACCTGGTTAACAGGATTAACGGAGAGCTTGCAAACGATCTTGGTAATCTATTCAATAGGACCATCTCAATGATTTTAAAGTACAAGGATGGAACAATACCTCACCCTGAAGGTGCAGAAACCGAGCTTGATAAAGAACTGCGGGGAAGAGCCTTCAGTGTACTGAGCTCCTTAAAGCTCCTCATACCACAAGCTGAACTCTCTAAAGCTCTTGATGAAATATGGAAGTACGTGAAATTCGTTAACTACTACATAGATAAAAGTGCACCCTGGAGTTTAAACAAACAGGGGAAAATAGAACTTAACAGGGTACTTTACAATTTAGTTGAATCCTTAAGGTTTATCACCGCTTTTGTATATCCTTACATGCCAACATCAGCAGATAGAATGCTCAAAATGCTTAAGGTAGAAACCAAAGCGGAGGAATTGAGAATATCGGATTTTAAAACATGGGGATATGTAAAAGCTGGTGAAAAACTCGAAAAGGGAGAAATTCTCTTTCCCAGAATAGAATACATTGAAGGCGAAGTTAGAATAGCTAAGACGAAGAAAGGTTAACTTGGTGCGGGAGGCGGGATTTGAACCCGCACGCTCTTGCGAGCACTGCCCCCTCAAGACAGCGCGTCTGCCGATTCCGCCACTCCCGCCTTGGGAGG
>CAZJFY010000211.1:0-2178 GCA_964545225.1 uncultured bacterium
AAGTTTTTCTCCCTTGATCCCCATAAGGTCAGCCGCTCCGTATGCACACCAGTAGCAGAAAAATCCAAGGATTCTTGGTTGGTTTTCAGGAAGGTGTTTAAAAGCCACTTCAGCCATTTTAATAATCTGGTAATCCTCAAGATTAGATAGCTTTATTGCCTGTGATGGACATGCAGCATAGCAGAGACCACATCCGCGGCAGAGTCCTGGGTCTATCTCAATGATATTGTCTTCCGGTTTATCTGCTTTCCTGATTACGATGGCTCCATGGGGACAGCACATTAAACAGGTTTCACATCTTGAACACTTTTCCTCGTTAATAAGTGAAAAGTACTTTTTACTTGTTCCTTTTAATGCCTTTTGAACTTTTGCTGCTGCTCCAAGTCCTGATTCTATGCTTTCCTGAACATCTTTAAATCCTTTTGCAGTACCAGCCACAAAAACTCTTTCAACGTATGTTTCAAGTGGATTAATGACACGCGGTTGGAATTCAAGGGGGAAACCATAGATATCGGTTTGAACATCAAGAATTCTTGTAAGCCTTAACTGAGAGGGTACGAGGGGTTCAGCGAGAACAGCCATATCAGCCATGTATTCGCCGTTTTCTGTCCTAATCTTAAGCAAACCATCAGGTGATTTGGATATTCTTTCAACCTTTTCTTGGATAAACTCAACCCCTGCTTCAATAGCTCTTCTTCTAAGTTCTTCGAAGGCTCTTCCAGCTGTGCGGAGGCTTAGATGGAATACCTTGATCTTGATGTCTGGATATGCCTTGGAAAGAGCAACCGCATTTTTAACGGTTGCAAGGCAGCAAAGTCTGGAACAATAGCCGACATTGTCTTTTTTACAAAGTACAAAAGCCAGTTCTTTAGGTTTTTTGCCGAAGAAACCATTGGCTTTGTACCTTTCCAGTTCAAGGAGAGTTATTACTTCAGGATGTTCATAACCAAGCTCCTTAAACATGCTCATATCGTAGCTGGAGAAACCTGTTGCAATGACTATTGCGCCAAAGGTATCTTCAAAGTATTCATCTTCTGCATCAAGGTTAATAGCTTGAGTTGGACATACGCTTACGCACTCTCCACATTCAGTACATGCAGAGTCAACGATTGTGTAAGTGTCAGGTATCGCAAGGGGGAAAGGTTTATCTATTGCTTTGCGCTTTGTCTTTCCAAGGTTGAATTCATTCGGTATCTCTACAGGACAAACTTCTGCACACTTGTTGCAGCCAACACACTTTTCCGGATCAACTTTTTGGGCAGATCTACGTATTTTAACTTTGAAGTTCCCCCCTTCTTTTACAACATCAACAACCTGTGAGCCTGTCATGACCTTAACGTTTCCTTTGATAAGAGTATCTCTTCCGACTACAGGTATTACACACTCTCCAGTGCACATTGATGGAGAGCTTTCTGACTGCCAGAGTGAAGTCATGCAGGCTGGATGTCCTCCAAGGTATTGCTTTTCCTCTACCAGAGTTACATCTATATCCATATCCGCAAGGGCCTGAGCACAGGATTGTCCTGCTACACCACCACCTACTACAAGTACTTTTCTTATTATGTTGTTCTCCTGAAGAGATTCCGTTCCAGTTTTTAACTTTTCGTAAGCCATTAATAGCATGTCTTTTGCCTTTGCAGTTGCTCCATCAGGATCCTCATGGATAAAAGCGCATTGTTCTCTAAGGTTAACTGTTTCAAATGAGGCTGTGTCAAGATTTAAGTGCTTGAGTAGTTTCTGAATTCTATCTTCATTGAATTGAAGAGAAGACCTTTCCGAACAACCTCCAAAAATCAACGCATCTATTTTCCCCTTGAAAACTTCTGCCTGTTTTTCAGGAGATTTACAAAAGTCCTGCGTAACGAGGATTTCTTGAACTCCTTCAAGCGATGAAGCGAGTTTTTTTAACTCTTCATGGTTGATTTTTTTATTCAGGGTTCTTCCGCAGTTACATAGCACTACTCCGATTTTAGGAGGGTTTTCAGGTACCATCTCCCACCTCTCTTAATCTGATTTAGTAATTCTAATAATACATTATATGTAACAATAATAAATTTATCAAGCTCTTTAGAGCTTATGAAATACAATTTTTAACCCCAAACATGATGTTTCATTTTCACGTCAGGCTAAATTCCTTTTTCCCACCAGAAAGTTTTCTCTGTTTTCAGAAGCTCCCTT
>CAZJFY010000212.1:0-2148 GCA_964545225.1 uncultured bacterium
TGTTTCTGTCCTTGAAGGGTTCCCTGAATACTCACCATAATTTGCAAGCTCATTTACAAAGCCAAGATCGGCAACTGTATCAGCATAGACAACGGAAGCACCACCACCGGCAACAAGCGTCCATATCCTTCCTTCCGGATTTAAAATCGTAAGCTTCAAAGATGCACCGGTCTTTTCATCAAGTTCCTTAATGTACCTCTCTTCAGGCAAAAGCTCCTTTCCGAAACCGCTTGGAAACTCAAGTTCTCCCCATTTCCTTCCAGCTAAAAACTGAGCTGTATCGTCAACTCTACCAACAAAGTCTATTGGGAAAACTTGGTTTCCGGTCATTGCAAGGGGATTTATCTCAAGGTAAGTGAAGTAAAGGTCTCTAAAGAACCTGTAAAGCCTTAATGTAAAGTTAGCAAACTTATCAACCTCCTTAATCTCCTTCGGGACATTTTCTCTTATCAGCTTTTCAATTTCCTTATCCGTTGCAAGTGCAGGAATGAAAACCTCCTTTACCTTATCCCAATTCTCTTCAACATCAATGCCACCAAAGGCCGACATGAACACCTTATCACCTTCTCTCTCCATAGTCATCGCAACGTAGTACTCTTCATCATGAGGAACAAAAGGCTCAATAAGGAAATGGGTTAGATGCCCTTTTTGCCCTTTTATTTCAACGACCTCTTTCCTCTTTTCCTCTATCCATTTCTTAACATCTTCCCATTTGACATCTCCTGGTTTCTCTTTTTTGTAGAGAATAAGCCCAAGTTTTCCCCTTTTACCAAAGAGCATGTCCGGCTTTACAACGAGTGGAGTTGTAAGAAGCCAGGGATGCTTCTCCGGAAGCTTTTCCAGATCTGTCTCAGGTGTAACGAGAACGGCTTTGAAATCATACACAAAATCACCGTTGAAGTACTCTTTCCAATTTGAAGCAAGAATTCTCTTGCCATCATATTCCCTAATAGCCCTCTGAGCCATCTTTCCTCCTTTTAAATTGAATCAATTATTTCATTAAAAGTTTTACTTGGTCTCATTGCTGCTTCTGTTTTCTCATCATCAGGTTTGTAATAACCCCCAATATCCTTAGGGGAACCTTCCGTAGCTGCAATTTCGGAAAGTATCTTCTCCTCATTTTCAATAAGAGCAGCAGCTACAGGCTCAAATACTTTTGCAAGCTCTTCATCTTCGGTTTGAGCCGCAAGCTCTTCAGCCCAGTAACGTGCAAGCCAGTAGTGACTCCCGCGTGTATCAAGCTGACCAACTTTCCTTCCTGGCGTCTTATCATTGTTGAGATACTTACCAACCGCTTTTGAAAGAGCATCAGCCATTATAAGTATCCTCTCATTACTTGAACCTGCCTGCTTGTAAGCGAGCTTCAAAGCCTCAACAAAAGCTAAGAACTCCCCAAGGCTATCCCACCTTAAGTGCCCTTCCTTAACGAACTGTTGAACATGTTTTGGAGCTGAACCACCTGCACCAGTTTCAAACAGTCCACCACCAGCAATGAGAGGAACTATTGAAAGGGCTCTAGCACTTGTCCCAACTTCTATAATAGGAAAAAGGTCTGTAAGGTAATCACGAAGCACATTCCCGGTAACAGAAATAGTCTCCAATCCTCCGCGAACTCTTTCTAGAGTGAACTTCATAGCTTCAACCGGGCTCATTATTCTTATATCAAGATCTGCCGTATCATACTCCGGCAGATATTTGTTTACTTTTCTGATGATTTCGATATCATGCCCTCTGTTTTCATCCAGCCAGAAAATCGCAGGTGATCCGGTAGCCTTTGCTCTGTTAACAGCAAGTTTTACCCAGTCTTTAATCGGAGCGTCTTTTGTCTGAGACATTCTGAAAATATCCCCTGGTTCAACACTCTGTTCAAGAAGAGTTGTTCCGGAAGTATCAACAACTTTAATTTTACCGTTGGTTTCCGCTTCAAAAGTTTTATCATGAGAACCATATTCTTCAGCTTTCTGCGCCATTAATCCAACATTGGCAACACTGCCCATTGTAGCAGGATTAAACTGACCGTTGGCTTTTGCATCTTCCAGGATTTTTTCATATATTGTTGCATAACAGCGATCAGGAATCATAGCAATACAATCCTGAAGTTCGTCATCCTTATTCCACATTTTACCGCCGTCCCGAACAACATTCGGC
>CAZJFY010000213.1:0-2142 GCA_964545225.1 uncultured bacterium
CGACTGGAAATCGTGTGTACCCCCAAAAGGGGTACCGCGGGTTCGAATCCCGCCCTCTCCGCCATATAAATCATGACGAAAAATCATCAAAAAGAGAGACAAGAAGAGGAATGGAAGCGGAGGCTCAGGTTTTCTATATTGGATCCTGGATTCCCACTCTGAAAGGTCTGGAGAATAGAAAAGAAGGTTTTTTTGAAAAACCTTATGATATAGGAGACGGATTACCACAGAAAATTAAAGTTGAAGTAGAGTTAAACCCAGCAGAGGGAGATGTTAAATATGAAGGAAAAGGTTCCGTCTATTCAATATCCACAGAGGGACTTTTGTGTAATGTTGATAATATGAAGGTTTTTGAGAACGGTCTCTGGATAGCAGAAATAAGATGGAGAAAGGAACTATGTAGAGAGGTCAGACATAGTGTCTATTTAAAAATTTTCCAAGCTTTAAAAGATCGCCTCCACAAACATAAGTTTCATCACGATGAACAGGATTCCTTGATTCAGGTAAAAGAGAGCAAGGAAAGCGTAAATAAGGATGCCCTTGCGGATTTCATCCATTCTGTTTACATTCAGAAGTTTGAAGCATACACTGATCAGCTAAGCGATTTTTCTGAGAATCCAAAAAAGTTATGGTTGTTGTTTAAGAAGGCTATGGGAGAACTATCCTTTTACAGATCTTTTGCTTATCTTACAGAAACTCCACCATATCCTGTGGATTCTCTTATGGAAGCTGTTAAGCACAACGTTTATTCACCTACAGAAATGTGGATGATGCGTTTAACTGTCATTGGTGTTTTGTTAGGTTTAAGTCAATTCATTAATCTTCACACCATCTGGGGATTGATTTTGAAAGGTATGGAAACTGTGGTAAAATTAGCAACGTAGAAACTGAGTTTAAAATCCTGGAGCTTCATGGGAGGAATTCTGTGAATCTGAAGAAGTTCGTCATGGGTGATTACGTAGAGCCTGGAGAGGAAGGAGAAGTAGAGAGGTTGGCTATTATTGGTGTTTTAGAACTGGGAGCAGATATAGAGGAGAACAGGCTAAGGGCAAAATTGAACAGGGATTATGTCAGGTTTGTGAATCCAGGAATTTTAGACAGGCTGGATAGTTTTATTCTCCGAATCGGAAAGTTTTTTTTCAAAAAATAATTGCCGGGTCCTCCACAACGCCCGGAGGGTGAACTCCGCCAGGCCCGGAAGGGAGCAACGGTAAGCCTGAAAGGCGTGTGTGGTAAGGGTCCGGCTCTAAATTCCTATTTGAGAAGGAAAGAAAGAGCTTTAGCAACATTCTCAACAATCGGAATAACGTGAGAGTAATCCATCCTCTTTGGTCCTATAATTCCAACCACCCCGCTGTTTCTGTATCCGATCTGGAACTTCCCAATTACAAAACAAAAAGGTTCAAAGGTTTCCACCTCTGTCTCAGATCCAAGAATAACATCAACCTTTTTGTTCTCCTCTATAAATTTTGAAAAGATTTCTAAAAGGAGATTCTTCTCCTCTAATATTCTCAAAATTTCTTTTAATCTTTCAATATCGTCGGCAAGTATGTTTACTATGTTTGAGGTTCCCTGAAGTTTTAACTGATTAACGCCATTAAGAGTTGAGAGTATCCGGGAGTTAACTTTAAAGGAAAGATCAGCAAATTCCTTTCTGACTGTATCTATCTCTTCTACTAATTCCCGTTTAATCTCAGAAAGGGTTTTCCCTCTGAAGCGTTTTGAGAGCTCCCGGGAAAACCTTGGAAGTTCAAAATCCGAAATCTCTATATCAATTACTCTGTGAATGATGTAGTCAGAAGAGAAATTGATAACAATAAGCACTTTACCGTAAGCTACTTTTATAAGAGTTATGCTATCAATCGTAAGATTCTCTACAAGACTCATTCCGAAACCAAGATAACCTGTAGAACTCTGAAGAAAGTCCAGAACAGTTGAAAGAATATCCTCAACTTTGCAAACACCAGAAGATCTAACATAATCGAGAAGTCTGTTAACAAGAGAACTATCATCCTCTCCAAGCGCCAGGAAAAGATGATTGATATAAACTTTCAATCCGTCATCCGTTGGAACTCTCCCTGCAGAAGTATGTGGCTGGAAGAGATATCCTTTGTCTTCAAGATCTGCCATAACATTCCTTAT
>CAZJFY010000214.1:0-2130 GCA_964545225.1 uncultured bacterium
AAAACCCCACCTCTTCTTGCTCTTAAGGGGAAAATGTGTCCGGGTCTGACGAAGTCTTCCGGTTTGGCATCCTTTGATATTGCTCTCTTGATGGTAATTGCTCTGTCATAAGCTGATATTCCGGTCGTTGTTCCAAATTTAGGGTGAGCATCTATTGAGACTCCAAAAGCAGTTTCTTTGGGATCTGTTGATCTTGGAGCCATAAGTTCTATTCCAAGTTCGTCAAACCTTTCTTCTGAAAGGGCAAGACATATTAACCCTCTTCCATACTTTGCCATAAAGTTTATGGATTCGGGAGTTACTTTTTCAGCTGCTATCACCAAGTCTCCTTCATTCTCCCTGTTCGGGTCATCAACAACAATTACCATTTTTCCGTTTTTTATATCTTCAACCGCTTCTTCAATGGTGTTAAGGTTGAATCTTCCCTTTACCAATTACTCACCCCTTCTCAGAAGAACTTTATCAACTATTCCATATTCTTTTGCTTCTTCTGCACTCATGAAGAAATCTCTATCTGTATCCTTTTCAATTTTCTTAATGCTCTGTCCGGTGTGTCTTGAGAGTATTTCGTTAAGCATCTTTTTAAGCCTTAAGATTTCCTTTGCGTGAATTTCTATATCCTTTGCCTGTCCCTGAAAGCCACCAAGGGGCTGATGAATCATTATTCTTGAGTTAGGAAGGGTAAACCTCTTCCCTGGAGCTCCAGCTGCAAGTAGAACTGCTCCCATGCTTGCTGCTTGACCCAAGCATATTGTACATACATCGGGTTTTATATACTGCATGGTATCATATATGGCAAGGCCAGCGGTTACAACACCTCCGGGGCTGTTGATGTAAAGATAGATATCCTTTTCTGGGTCTTCAGCTTCAAGAAAGAGAAGTTGAGCTATTATAAGGTTAGCAACGTTGTCATCTATGGGAGTTCCAAGGATAATAATCCTATCCTTTAGAAGTCTTGAGTAGATGTCGTAAGCTCTTTCCCCTCTTCCGGTTTTCTCAATTACTATTGGTACAAGTTGGCTAAGTTCTTTTTCCATGAAGTTCCTCCTAATGTTGATGGTTTAAAGATAGTTAGAAAGGAAGGTTTTTTCAATTTGGTGGAGGTGGCGGGATTCGAACCCGCGTCCGGAGATGCGGCTTTACCAGCTTCTACACGCTTAGCCTGTGTTTTGGTATTTCACTTCAGGGTTAGCCCACAGGCAGGCTCCCTGAAGTTAGCCCCTTTAGGGTTTCAGTTAACAGCTCAGGGGCGAAGCTGCTAACCTATCCTGTCTCTCTGTCGCCGCACCTGTAGCCGACAGGAAAAGCTACAGGGGACGTCGCTGCGTTCTATCAGGCAGCGAGAGCTAATTCTTCGTTGGCAACTATCTGTTGTGCCTTTTTACGAGGTTGGCTCCTCGACGTGCCACTGGTAAAACCTCTGCATCCCCGTCGAAACCGTTCACCCCCTTTAGAGGTAATTTCTAATCTATGCTAAAATCTGGCGGAAACAAGGTTTGAGATAAGAGAGGTTTAATGAAGTTAAGGATAGATAAATTGGTCTATGGTGGGAAAGGGATTGGTAAGGTTTCAGGAAGGACTTTTTTTGTTCCTTACGTGGTTCCTGGTGATGTTGTTGATGTCAGGGAGGTTTCAAGGAAGAGCGGTTACAGTGAGGCTGAGGTCGTTAGGGTTCTTGAATATGGAGAGGGAAGAGTTAAACCAAAATGTCCCTATTTCGGCAGGTGTGGAGGATGTGATTGGCAGCACATAGATTACAAATTTCAGGTTGATTTTAAAAGGGAGATTCTTGAAGAGAACCTTCAAAAGATAGGTAAAATCAGGAAGCCTAACATTGATGAAGTTATCCCTTCTCCCAACATGTGGAATTATAGAAACAGAGCGCAGTTTAAGTTTAGGGATGGGAAATTGGGCTTCTTTTCAAAGGGGAGCCATGAGATTGTTGATATAAATTCTTGTCCAATTTTGAAGGATGATATATCAAAAGCCATTCCTAATTTGAAGCTTTTGGCGAAAAGACTTCCAACTAAGCCTTCAGAAATTCACGTTTACTCCTCCAGTTCCGATGAGGTTCTCCTGAAGATAGTATACCCGGGGAAGTTTAAGAAACTTGAATTTGGGGTTGATGAA
>CAZJFY010000215.1:0-2117 GCA_964545225.1 uncultured bacterium
CGGGAGTTTTCTTTGCCTCTCTGATAAGCCATTCGGATAATGGGAGAGCTTGTTCTATTTGGTTTAGCAACTCTTTTCGGTTCTTCCTTGCCAGGGAATCGGGATCTTCCCCTTGAGGAAGTGAAACCACCCAGGTCTCAATGCCTATCTCCGAGAATATTGAGCTGGCTCTTAAGGTTGCCTTCCTCCCTGCGCTATCTCCATCAAACATGAGGATTACTTTATCAGCATATCTTCTAGCAGTTTTTGCCTGCTCCTTGGTTAGGGAAGTTCCCATTGGTGCTACAACGTTTCTTATTCCACATCCATAAAGGGATATGACATCAAAATAACCTTCAACGATTATAATTTCTCTCTTCTTTAAAATTTCATCTCTTGACTGGTTAAATCCAAAGAGTATGAAACTTTTCTTGAAGATTTCCGATTCCGGACTATTTATGTACTTTGGCTGTTGATTTTCCTTTAGTGCTCTTGCGCCAAAGGCTACAACTTTTCCTGAGTGGTTGAATATTGGTATTATCAATCTACCAGAAAAGAACTCTTTCCCGCTACTGCTTATAAGGTTCAGTTTTCTTTGAGTTTCTTCTTTAATGCCCAGTTTTTTAGTGTAACCACTGGGAGCAAAACCTAAAAGGAACTTATTTGCGAGTTCCCTATTTATTCCTCTACTTTCAAGATATTCATTAACACTTTCGATTTGAGCATTGAAGAAAAGAGCTGCCTTGTATGCAGCTTCTTCCAATTCTGATGTTCTTTCATCTTCATAAATATCCCTTGAAAGTTCAATTCCGGCTAACTGAGCAGCTCTTTTTAAGGCTTCCTTGAAGCTTAAGTTTTCGTACTTTTCTAAAAAGGTGATAACATTTCCGCCTACTCCACATCCAAAACACTTGAATATCTGTTTTTCTGGACTGACAACGAAGGATGGTGTTTTTTCGGCGTGAAATGGGCAAAGGGCTATAAAGTTCCTGCCGGAAGGTTTTAACGTGATATAGCTGGAAATTACATCAACTATATCAAGTTTTGAGAGAACATCTTCAATCAGAGAATGGGGAACCTTATCTCTCCCCAACTATATCACCTCTTCGGTTGAAATAATGCTTAAATAAAATTATCCTGAAGAGGTGTAAAGTCAAGAGATAGGGATAAAATACCCTATCTCCTGCATTCGCTGCAAAGGAAGTAATCTGTAGCTGTTTCAGGAACATCCTCGGCCCTTACAGGACCAACCTTTTTAACTTTGACACCTTTAGGGGGAGGAGTTCTTAAAGCTTCTCTTCTTGCTTCTATTATATCGCTACAGTTTATATCCCTTGGAATTGTCAGGTTCTGATTTGGGAAGATGAGGTGAGGGTTTTTAATTTTATCTCGGTTCTCCTTGAATATTAAAGGCCATTGCCATGGGTCATTGTATATGTAATCCTTAGCTGCAATTCCCCAGAGCGTATCCCCTTTCTTAACCACGTAGCTGTGTGGGAGTGACATGAACTGATCAAGGAGCGTTTTACACTTATTCTTGGCTTGCGCTTCAAGCTCCTTAATCCTTTCCATAAGCTGTTTTCTGTAATTTATCTCTTCTCTTAGCGATTTAACTTGATTTGATAGTTCTCCATACCTTTCTCTTAGTTCTGCTTCTTTTGCTTCGAGGAGTGCAAGTTCCTCTTTGCACTTTTCAAGCTGCTTCTTTAGGTTCTGATACTCTTCATAAGCCTTTTTATAGGCTTCTAAAAATGATTCTGGGTAGAATGCAAAATCCGGTCCGTATAGAACCATCTTCTCCTGTCCGATTTTCTGATTACACACATCTGCTTTAGCTGTTCCAAAGATGGTTAATATTGATAAAACTGCAATTGCTTTTCTCATCTTTCCCTCCCTACTGTTGCTCTTCTAACGTTCTGATTTTTGCTTCAAGCTCTTCTCTTGATGGCATGTTGCTTAGCTCATATTCGAGGTTCGCTTTTTCAGATTCGAGGGATGAAATTTGAGCATTGAGATTTTCAATGCTGCTTTGAAGCTCCTCTTTCCTTGACATACAGTTTTCAAGTTCAGCCTTCAACTCTTTGTTTTCTCTTACAAGCTTCTTGTACTTGACAGGAAGCGTATCCTTTTTGGTCGTT
>CAZJFY010000216.1:0-2112 GCA_964545225.1 uncultured bacterium
CATCATCGTTAATCTTGAAAATGAAGTTGGGAATTCCATTCAACAGCCACTCAGGAACACCATCTAAATTGTTGGGATATTCTCCAATGAACAACCATCTTCTCTTAATAGTCTTCAGAACGAGATTCTTCTTGTGAGTGGACATTTCCTTGACCCTACTTATGAGCAGTCTATCGAACTTTGTCTTGAAACTGTGACATTCTGGACAGAGAGCTTGAACATTGTTTATGTCTGAAGTTCCTCCCAAGATTCTGCCTGTTTAACACTTCAAACTTTACAGCTTCTGGAATAGAAGATTTCTCAACTTTCTTTCGTTGTCTTTTCTTTCTTACCTTTTCCAAAGACTTTCTTAACGAAATCAAACACTCTATTACCTCCTGTATTATTACCTTACGACATTTAACTCAGGAACCTTGCTCAACAAATTTTCAACAAGTTCATCCACATACACCAGCAGGAATTTCATATAACTGACTAACTTCTTCTACAACTTGCCTTCGAGGAATTCCTCTTCTCAGAAGAGATGCAATAGTTCTTTGAACTTCGAAAGCTATTTCCTCATAATCCCAAACACCCTTCAAATTAGCTTCCTTGATAAATATCCTCATCAGTTCATTCGTAGCTTCTACATACTTGTAGAGCTCATACCTTATAGAAAACTTAACTCAAAAACTTCTTACCGCATTCAGGACAATTTACAGGGATGAACCCATCCAAAATCAATCTATCTCGCCTTCATCTACCTTAATCCAGCCTTTTTACCTCATGTATTCTTCAAAGAAATCTTTATCATTAGAATCACTCTTGAAACAATCTCCAACAGACTCTTTTAGAATCTTCTCAGCGTCTTCAAGCCTCTCTAATACTTTTATACCAAGCTCAGTAAGAGAGTAATATGTCACTGGACATCCCAATTCATTAAATCCGGCTTCTTTCTTGAGCAAACCAATAATTTGATAACTCTTCAAGTCTATGATATAGTGTTTTTTTCATTAACAGACTTGATAATTTTAGCTAATCTTGATGGCTGAATTTTTCCATGCTTCTTTATCTCCTTTAAAATGTCATAAACACCTTTCTGTAAGATATACTCCATCATTTTCCTGACAACAGTTAATCTTCACTCTTTTATAGGTTTACAGAATCATTGTCAGTTTTACTATGTTTTTTACGGTTTTACTGTAATAACGAAAGTTTTAAATACTTAAATCTCTATACCAATACTATAATAAAGTAAAATGGAAGAAGAAATGTCAGTCTTCGTTAGTTCGAAAATACCCAAAGAATTGTATGCTGTTTTACAAGAATACAAGTGAAAAAGAGCAATCTCAACCGATTCTGAAGCAGTTCGTGGCATTTTAAGGAATTACCTGCTTGGTTCAGGCTCCTCCAGTCCTTCCTCCAATAAGGAGGTCAAGGAGGAGAGGTAATAGCCGTATCGGTGGGAGTAGTAGGTTGTAGGAGTATAAAAAGATTAGGGAACAGGGAACTGCTCTGGAACATAGGAAGTGCAAGAGGATACTGGCTATTCGTTAAGGTATGCAAATACAAGAGGAAGCAGGGATACAGAGTTGACGTAGTAAGAAAAGCCACGAGGAAGGGTTACAGAACTTTCAGTAACAGGGTTTGCGAGAATGCAGAGGAGGTTATTGACTTTCTCAGAAGTTGGGGGCTTCACGAGTACAAAGAGAGTTACTTGAGGTCAGTTCTTGTGGAGGGAGAGTAAATACTTGTTCTCAAGATAGACTATACTGATTCAGACGCTGATAAACTTCTATACGCAACTACGGCAGGAAATCTCGGACATCATCTCGTCAACACATCCAGAATAATACGCATACTTGACGAGGAAACGAACAGGCACTACATAGCATTGTTTGGATCTAGAATGAAACTCTTGACTCAGCTGTCAGAGATATACCGACAGAAGTTAGCAGAGGCTATAGACAACGTTTACTCCGAACTTAAAAAACTCAGCGAAGAGAAGAGAATTCACGATTTCGAGCATCATTTTCTATTTTTAACGGCTTTGACATCATGTCTTTGCACAATACTACAAACTACAGGGACAGGGCTGATCAAGGAATCCGTGGACTTCGTGAAGCAGAACTT
>CAZJFY010000217.1:0-2103 GCA_964545225.1 uncultured bacterium
CTCCAAATTCCTTATCAAACATCAATCTCTCTCCCTTAAATTGCTTGTAGTCCAGACCGTACAGTCATCCTTTATGTAGAACTTGCCGCCGTACGGGTCTTCTGGAATGTAGTTTATTAAGTGAAAACGTTTCAGTTCCTCCACCGTTTCAGGACACCTGTTTTTAAATCTCTTGAACTCCCTCACGGCAAGATCAAGTTCCTTTATTATGGTTAGTGCTGCCAATCTCTTCCTGAGTTTCTCCTTTAATCTCTTGTTTTTTGCACCCTTGATTTCCTCTCTGGTTACGGATATTGCAAGGTCAATTTCTCCGGTTTCAAGGTAAAGTCTTGATACAAGTAACCTTAAATACTGAGGTGATCCTTTCATGGACGCTGCCACTTTAAGGTATTCCGCTCCTTTCCTTTTCTGCTTCAGGAAATAGAAGTAATTAAAACCGATAAAAAATGGAATTCTCCAATCCTTTACGTACTTCATTCCCTCTTTCAGGATGGAGTTTACCACTTCTATTTTTTCAGGGCAATTGGTCAAATTCCACGGAATATAGGAACCAATAAAGTAATAAGGGTCAAAGTAGTACCTGTCAAGCCTGTTCATAACCCTTACGTTATCAAGAACTCTACCCCAGTCATCTGACTTTAACTTACTCTCCCTATTCTCTCCAATCAGAATGCAGGTTTTCATGTAAAGGACATCAGCTACAGACTCTTTGAGAGAAGGAAAGGTCAATCGCAAGCGTGTGTAAGAGTATGAAAGAACTCTACCTTCAGACTCCATCCTTGGTTTTTGTTTATCTATGTACTGCATGAAAGGAGATAGTAAGATGATGACAAGCAGTGAAACTAACAGTTTCTTCACTAAAGCTCTCTCCTTTCAAGGGTAAATATTGCAACCAGAACTACCGCCAGAGAATAGACAATTGAATAGAGGAAAACTAAAGCAATGTAAAATTTCTTGATGGGAAGTTCCACGTGAACAACTGCCTGCTTGATATCAAACAGGGAGAAGTTAGGAAAAACGTAATAGGCAAACTTTACAATAAGCTTATTTAACTCGCCAACCTGTTTTGACGCTAAGATGAGTTCCTTAACAGGAGAGAGTTCAAGTCCCGCAATAAATGCCAAAAAAGCAATAACTATTGCAAGTATCGAGCTTGAGAATAACACCCCAAAAAGAGTTCCAAAAGAGGCTAAAAGGAATCCCATAAAAGCTAACAGGATAGAAAAGAGAAAAATTCTTTCAACGACTATGATGTGGGGTATGTAAAGGTGCGATAAAGAGTTGATGATGAGCAGTCCCGATGATTTTATAAAAAAGGAGATAAAAACAAAGAAAGAGATTGCCTTCCAGAAACCAAAAATTTTCCCTAGGATGTATTCACCTCTACTTATTGGCTTTGAAAGAATGAGGTAAACCATTTTTTCGTTAATATCCTTGAAAGTTGAGTTAGCCGATATAAGGATAGAAAACGCGGCGATTAGGAAGAAGTAAAAGGACAGCATGAAGTCCATGGCTATCTTTACGGTATCGCCAGCAGATATGTTAGAAAGGTAGTAGCTTAGGAAAAGGAATAAGATCTCAATAACTACCATGCCTAAAAAGAATTTCTCTTTAACCGCTTCCTTAAAAGTTAACCTTGATAAGGCCAGTATGCTCAATTACTTTCCCTCTTCAGAAGTTCTGTTAACTTTTACCAAACTTACCAATATATCCTCAAGGGATAACCTTAAAGGCTCTATGCTGATAATCTCACACGATTTCTTTCTTAACTCTTCAGTTTTACTCCACAGGTTTTCCCTTTCCACTTCCAATGTATCAATCTTTGAGCTTCCTGTTTCTCTGAACGTAATTAAATAACCACTTGAAAACTTCTGCATCAAATTCGCAACGGAATCTATGAGCTTTATCTTACCGTCAACAATAACTCCAACCCTGTCTGAAAGCCTTTCAATATCCTGAATTATGTGGGAGCTGTAGAAAACAGTTTTACCCTTTTCTTTGAGGTTCTTTATAACCTGAGCAATGATGTTCCTTCCCATCGGATCAAGTCCGCTCATCGGCTCATCAAGAATAAGAAGATCCGGGTCATTTATCAATGTTGAT
>CAZJFY010000218.1:0-2101 GCA_964545225.1 uncultured bacterium
CTGACTGGCACGGGTTTAAGTGATGAGGATAACGGTAAAGGGGGATTTCAATCTTTCGGAGTTTGATTTCGGAAAGCTCCTTGACGATATAGGGAATTACATGGTTAGCAGTGTTATAAAGCGGATTAAAAGGGGAGTTCCACCTCCTAATAGCCCTCTTACGGTTTTAAACAAGAAAGGCAAAAAGGCGCTTCAAGATACAGGACAACTTATTCAGAGTATTCACTATCAAGTAAAAGGTAATTCTGTTGTTATCGGGACGAAGAGACCGTTTGCAGATGTCATGCAGTATGGGGTAAGGATAACTCCGAAAAACGCTGAGAAACTTGCTATTCCAGTTGGCTGGAAGATTAGGAAAAGTGCTGAAAGATTAGGAGTTAAGGCAACGATTGAAAAGCTTAAAAAAGAAGGCTGGCGGATTTTCTTCACGGACAAGGCAATAGTTGGAACGAAAGGAAAAGGAAAGAGAAAAACAACAAAGGTTTTCTTCGTTAGAAGAGACGCCGTTGAAATACCTGCAAGACCTTTCCTCTATGCAGACGAGCAGGACATAAAAGAGATAAAGCGGATGATTGAGGAGTTCATCAGTGATAGCGAAGCTTGAAAGCGAAATAGTTGAGAAGCTCAAAAGCATCGAGCTTGAGAGGGTTGTTGTCTGGAATGGTGATGATACGGAAGGGCTTTTGAAAACTCTTACAGAACCCTCTGTCCTTTTAAAGTACGAGGGAGAGTCCGGACAGGTTGAGAACAGGCGCCTTTTAAGGCAGGTTGACTTTTCCCTCTACCTTGTGACGCTGAAAGTAGCAAACAACGAAGACGAGAGGAAGAAGGCTTACGGGCTGATTGACGAGATTCTTGACTCTTTGAAGCACTTAAACCTTTCAAAGTATTCGGTTAGAGAGTTTGGAACGGATGAGAGAAGAATCTTCAGAAAGATAACTCTAACGTTCTCAGGAGGTTAAAATGGCTGAGACAAGAGCATACACCCTTGGAAGAGGAAAACTTCTTTTTAGACCAGAGGGTTCTACCGGTTACGAAGACTTTGGTAACGTGACAGACTTCAAGATTACCTTTTCAGTTGAGAAGAAAGAGCACTACTCTTCAAGGTCTGGATTAAAGGTGAAAGACAAAGAGGTAATTGTTTCGCTTGCTGCTAACATTTCTTTCACGGCGGATGAGCTTTCAAAAGAGAACCTTGAGAAGTTCTTCCTTGCAAAATCTTCAAGTTTCACTCAGGCTGCTGGCAGCTTTTCAACTCCCATTGAGCTAGCCGTTGAACAGGGTAAGTGGTTTGAAATTGGAAAGTACAACCTCGGTGAAGACATTGTTGTTAAAGACGAGACGGATTCTAAAACCTACGTTGAAGGCGCAGACTACACGCTGGACAGGAAGGCCGGGCTGATCTATATCATCCCTGGTGGTTCTATTGCAAATGGCAGCACGATTCACATTACTGGTTCCTATGGAAGCGTTGATGATGCAGTTCAGTTTGATGCAGGAGTAAAAACTTCAATAAGGGGAGATATCTACTTCGTTGCCGATCCAGCAGTTGGAGCTGTGGTTGACGTGAAGGGAACCGTGGAACTTATGCCTAACGGAGACCTTTCTCTGATAACAGAAGACTGGGCAACAGTTGAATTTACAGGGTCTTTTGTGAAACAAGAGGATGTTCAGAGGCTATTTACGGCTCTGGCAAGAGAGGTTAGGGGGTAGTAGCCCCCTTTTTTCTTTGATTGACGAAGATGAGCAGGTAGGTTGCGAAGCCTGAGGTGAGAAGGATGCTAAATTTTCCTAGGTCTTCGGGGCAAAAGCCCCGAAGATAGCGAAGAGAAATTAATCTCCTCCTTCAGTTATTTTCTTCATGCTGGTACCTCCCATTGCCACTGTATAGATATTTTATGCCCAATCTTAGGTTTTTTCAAGGAGAACCTATATCGCTTGTAAAATGGGTCAAAGTAAACCTTAGGATTTACTTCAGAAAAATGATTAGAGTCATCCTTAAAAATCCTCATTATTGGTGTTTCTTTAAGCTTTACACCTCTGAAGGCTATTTCATATTCAAAGTATTCAATGGGACTCTTAACAGCAAAATTAGCAACAG
>CAZJFY010000219.1:0-2071 GCA_964545225.1 uncultured bacterium
GGGAAAGCATTTCAGCTTTTACTTTTTCCATTCTCAAAAATTCCCGACGCATTCTTTCAATTTCTCTATCTATATCTTTTTGAGTCCTTTCGTGTCGAGACTTCAGCAGATTGAGTTTCCCTTGATACTTATCCTGAACAAGATTAATTATACCTGTCTGTCCATTCAGAAGAGAATCTATTCTTTTCATCATCATTTCAAGAGCAGAATCCAGACCTTTATAACCAGGAATCATACTTAGCTTTTTATCGTCTTCATCGTATTCTTCCGTGGCATCACCATCAAGAATTTCGTAATCCACTCCTGAATCACTCTCTACCCACTTTATTCTATAATCCTCACCGCTTTTTGTTCCTTCCAGCAAAAGTTTATATACATAATTTGGGTCATCATCCGTTCCCGCATTTACCTTCACCATAGATGCCTTAATTGGAATAGCCATACTTTCTGCCTTTTCGTTTATAGCTCTAACAAGATCTGAAAGTGTGTAGTCACCATCAGCCGTTATAGATAGTTTCATTCCTCCTACCATAACGGCAAACTTTCCATCTTCATCTAAAACAGATGCACTGTTAAGATCATCTTCCTCCACACCTTTTGCAGAAATCCATCTATCATTTGTTCTAAAAAGAGTTTTAACCTTATCAAAATCGGTTGATAATATATAATCCAGTTCATATTCCTTTACATGAAGTTTTTTATCAGTTCCAAGATAAACCCCAACCTGAAATATATTTCTAAATCCTTCAAGATCCGAGTTTTCCTCAACTACAGCGTTGCTTCCAACTATGTCAAGAAGACTATTCCGTATCATTGAAATAGCTGAATCACCAAAAAGAGGACCGGTATCTCCTGTTACTTCATCGTAATAGTCATATTTATCAAGAGCATCTATTGTTTTGTTATAGGTTTCAACAAGTTTATTTATTTTTTCTTTTATACCCTCCTTATTGTCATCAACGGTAATTCTTACCGAGGAGTCCGTCTTCTCTTTTACTGTTATATCAACAGATGGGAAGATATCCTTAAATTCATTCGAAGAATTACTTATCTCTACATCGCCCACTTTTATAACTGCATCAGTGGAATTTTGAACGGTAATATAATCGCCACCACTGTCATCAGTGCCATCTACATTACCATCGTTATAATCTCCAAATGTTCCATCGGGACTAGTATTGGTTATTTCAACAAATTTATACCTGGCTCCAGTTTCAGTAGTTGTTAACATAAGTTTATATTGATCGTCTCCTACCTTAACTTTTGAAGCTCTAATGCGTTTTCCTTCATCAAGGGCTTTTTGATTTATAGCTTCAATCAGTTCATCAATAGTCATATCCGATGATGCATTGATAGTTATTGTTTCCACTTTTTCTTCAGTAAATGTTCCCGTTCCTGTCTCCTCGTCATACTTGGCATCTGTAGCAAGTTTTATAGTAAAAGTTTCTTCTCCTTCAACCACTGTTTCCGAAGAGGAAACTGCACCGTCAGACACTATCTGCTGGACAGAAGCTACGTCCCCAACCTGTATATAATAAGTTCCCTTCTGGGCATTATTTCCAACCTTTACATCAACAGCATCCGTATTTGAAACATCTGCTTTGTAAAAATCAACTTCTTCAAAGAAGGATCCGACACTCAATTGAAATTCTTGAAGAACACCCTGAACTTCAAGGACAGCACTGTTTTTTTCCTGAATTTTAGCTGCTTCTTCTTCGATAGGTTTCAATTTTACATTCGAAAGAACTTCTTTCTGCTTATCAAGAATTGATTGAAAATCTATATTGGAAAAAAACGTTAATCCCTCTATTGGAGTTGCCATTTTGAAATCCTCCGTAAAATAGTTATCCTCATTTCTCATTATATCGTAAGAAACAGACGTTTATTAAGAGTGAAGCAAAACATGAAACAATTAACGGGAAAAGTTCAATGAACTCAATTTGCAGATAAACCTTCTACAGCAAATCAAATATTACTTCAAATTTAAAAGGTCTATCTCATTCCTTACTACACAGTACCTCTTGCCACCCAGTCTCCCAACAATTCCTTTTTGAGTTTCAAGGATTTCAGG
>CAZJFY010000220.1:0-2052 GCA_964545225.1 uncultured bacterium
GGATAACCGTAGTTTGGCTCTCCACTCCTATTGCCTATTTGTTGCTTTTGATTTCCGGGACGTGAATCTTCTTTCTTTTCATTCTTTTCATCTGGAGTGGATTGTCTTTGAGAATAGTTCAACTGCTGAGGCTGATTCTGGAAGTTCTGAGGAGGTGTCTGCCCTGGTGAAGCTTTCTGTTCTTGATTTTGATTTAACTTCTTCTGAAGTTCTTCAAGTTGTTTTTCAAGCTCTTTTACCTTTGCAGACTCCTTAGAAAGCCACGTTTCTTTTATAACATCTACATCTTTCGTTTTAATCACTGATTGAGCTTCCCTCTTTTTCTTCATCCTTTCAAATTGAGCCTGTCTGGTATGCCAGATATTCCAGACAACAGCTGCAATAACTATCAAAAGACCTGAAAATACGATAAAAGCAGTTTTCTTTCTTTTCTGTTCATCCAGCTTAACGGGATTTTGAGGTTTCTTTTCTTTCTTTTCCTTCTCACTCATTTTAGTTCCTCGCTACTATAAAAAGTCTTGTAACTTCGCCTTTTGATAGGGAAGGCTTTACTATGGAAATAGCCAATGGACTATTGACCAGCTTCAGGAATTGTGCTTCTGTAAGGTTAACTGGCGATTTAGCTGTAAGGATGTACTCGTAAACTCTGAAAGAATCTCCTATGTAAACTCTTTTAAGTGCTACTTCAAGGTTCCGGTAGTCCTTAACTATTCTGTTAACTTCCTTTGCCGTGTAACCGGGAGGAATATCCTCTTTGTAAGCGTACTTAATTAGCTTCAAGAGAGTTTCTTCATAGGGATTAGCCTTTTCAAAAGATTCTGCTTCTTTCCTGTCAGTCTTTCTTATCTTGAGAACTATTGTTTCAGCAGGTACGTCCTTCGGATTCAGAATAAGGGAGAAAACCTTTCCAGAGCAGTAAGCATATACTTCCGTAGGTTTTGCCTTGTAGATTATTTTCTTTCTTCCAAAAGGGTCAGTTTCTTCAACAGGAATCACCTTTACATAGAAATCGCTTCCTACCTGCTGGATCATGATGCCTTTTTCTTTTGAGTAGATAACCTTAGAAAGTGTTCCTCCACTGCAGGTAATTCTGTTTAAATCCCGTAAAGAAATATCAACAGTTTGATAATTGGCAGATTCTTCAACTATCTGAAGGGCAGCAGCATTAGAGGAAATCAGTAAACTAAGTATGACTATTTTTAGAAACTTCTTCATATTTGGTTACCTCAAATCTCCCGTTTGTGATTCTAAAGGCAACATGCAGCGTAACCGGTTCCTGTTTCACCAATTTGTCGCTGACGAAAGTTTTCCTGATGCCTTTAACCTCAGCTACATTTTTTCTGATGATAATGTTTCTTATGAAAAAAACCTGTGATACATGATAGCTTGCCAGCTTTTCAGCCTGGGCAAGTAAATCAGCTTCAACCTGATGATAGTAATCAGGAGAAATAAGGGTTAGAAACGACCTGAAGTTTTCCTTAACTGTCTCCGGAGTGAAGTTCTCCTTCAGGTAAACAGTTTGCCTAAGCATCATTTCAGTATATTCAGGAGAAGCGGTTGTTCCCGTAACTGAAAACTTTCTATCTATGTTCAGGGGAACAACTATAACTTTTTGTTGTTTTACAAGAAGCACCATTGCTATCCCTTCTGCTGCAACAAGTAAAACAAGAAGCAAAATAATAAACTTGAGGAAATTGTTCGTTGCCTTTGTGTTTTTCACGTCGTTCAGAAATTCTTTAGCTTTCATTCCAGAAACCTCGTTACATAGCCAGGTGCAAGTTTTTTGCTCTTTGAGCTGATAACCCCTCTTCTATATAACCAGTGAACGAGAAAATTTTCCATAGTAGTTTCTTTTGTTCTCATGTAAAGAAACGACATTCCTACGCCGATGAGTATCGGCACGACGCTCTGAATGCTGATCCCAAAAACAAGACCTATCAATGCGGATGCTATTTCATCAATCTCCCAGTTCAAAAAAAGCATCTGTCTATCGACACTTCTCGGGAACATACTCTCCATTTATCTTGCCTCCGGATTCAGAATATCAGGGGG
>CAZJFY010000221.1:0-2040 GCA_964545225.1 uncultured bacterium
CCTTAAAGTCAAGGTAGCTTTTACTTTCCTCTAATACCTGCTTAGCCCCAAGGGCCACTCCATAAGCAGCTACTACGCCTATAGCCGGTGCTCCTCTAACAACCATGCTTTCAATAGCCTTTGCAACATCCTCATAAGTCTTACACTCAACCCAGGATTCCTCAAGCGGAAGTCTTCTCTGATCTAAAAGTAAAAGCGAATCCCCTTTCCACACAATATGTTTTACCTTTCCCTTCATTGCTCCTTCCTCTTAACAACAAGAACTGGACAGCTTGCCTTTCTTATTATTGCTTTTGCAGTACTTCCCATTTCCAGTATCCTCTCCATTAAACCTTTTCCATGATAACCAACAACTATGAGATCCACCTTTTCACTCTCAGCAACTTTCAATATCTCATCCTTTGGATCGCCCACTGTCATTATAGTTTTAACTTCAAATCCCTTCTCCTCCAATTCATCTTTAACTTTCTTCAGCATATCCTCATGGCTTTTCAAAATCTTTCTTTCAAGCTCAGGAACCTGTGCATAGATGGCAGCAACATCAAGAACAAAAGGGTCATCAAACTGAGGAAGACTAAATTCCAGAGGATGTATAACGTGAACAAGAATGACTTTTTTTGCATTTGCTTCCTTCAACTTAATCACGTACTCCTTTGCAACTTCCGACAGATCCGAAAAATCTGTTGGGTAAAGAATTGTTTTAAATAGTGGCATTTTTACCTCCGCTTTTCTAAACTTTTTGCTTTATTCCAAAGCTTCTCCATCTCATCAATACTTAGATTACTTAAATCTTTACCAGCCTTCCTGGCTTCTTCTTCCATAAACCTAAACCTTCTCTCAAATTTCCTGTTCGCTTTCAAGAGAGCAACATGTGGATCCACACCAAGAAACCTTGACAGGTTAACAACTGCAAAGAGAAGATCACCAATTTCCTCCTCAACCCTTTCTATATCTTTAGTCTCTTCTACCTCTCTAAGTTCTTCCTCTATCTTTTTCTTTACATCCTCAACCCTTTCCCAATCAAAACCCACCTTCTCAGCCTTTTTTTGAAGCTTAAATGCTCTCTCCAATGGGGGAAGGGATTCAGGTATCCCATCAAGTGCTGATTCTCTTCCCTTCCCTTCCTCCTTTTTAAGCTCCTCCCACCTATCAAGAACTTCTTCAGCAGTGCTTATACAGGCAGTTCCAAAAACATGAGGATGTCTAAATATCAGCTTTCTACATATTGAATCAACAACATCTTCAATTGTGAATTTTCCCTCCTCCTTTGCAAGCTGGGAGTGAAAAACCACTTGAAGAAGAATATCTCCAAGTTCTTCTTTCATATTCTCAAAATCATTACTCTCTATTGCATCCACTAACTCATAAGTCTCCTCAATTAAATAGGGAATAAGTGTTTTATGCGTCTGTTTTCTATCCCATGGACAACCCTCCGGAGATCTCAGCTTTTCCATTATATTAACGAGGTCTTCGAAAGTATACTTTTCCAAATATCTCCTCCTGAAGTTATAATTATACTTGCTTATAACAAATATTCGGAGGACAAATGAAAATTGCAATTCCTGTAAAAGAACAGAAAAGAGAATCAGAAATATCTGGGGAATTTGGAAGAAGCCCTTTTTTCGCAATTATTGAAAACGGAAACATCAAATTTATAGAAAATCCTGGTGCTAAATCCGGTGGAGGAGCAGGAGCAAAAGCTTCTCAGCTATTGATATCCTTGAAAGTCGATAAAGTTATACTAAGAAAACCGGCAGGTCCAAATGCATCCCATGCTTTAAAGGAATCTGGTATTGAGATAGAAATTACAGATTCAAAATCCTTGAAAGAACTTCTTTAATAGCAACGGAAAATGGAGAATCGGGGAAGAGCTCGCAAACAGGCTTCCCAGCTGATATTGCCTTGATGACGTGATCATCATAAGGTATATTACCTATTGGTTCAATTTCCTCTTTCTCAGCAAATGCGAGGATGGATTTCGTAAACTTTTCATTTATATCAAACTTGTTTATGAGAAGGTAAACTTTAATTTTGAAGTGT
>CAZJFY010000222.1:0-2011 GCA_964545225.1 uncultured bacterium
TGATTCTAAGAGAGTTGAGGAAAACATGAACCTTGTTTTAAGGAAAGGTGAGAACGTAAGGGAAGCTTCGGATGGGAACAACAGGTCTGCCAAGACGATGTTTGAGTATGGACTTGATATTATCAATAAGCTTGAGGTAATAACGAATTCCATAAAGAGTCTCTATTTAGGAATTAAAAATTACAAGATTTAGGAGATTTGATGAGAGGAAGGGATTTACTTCCAAAAATTCTTGAGACAGGTGCAAATGAACTTGAAATAATAGAGTTTAGAATGCATGAAGTTCAAAGTGATGGGAGCATATATGAATGGATACTTGGTGTTAACGTTGCAAAAGTTAAAGAGGTTATCTTTAGGCCTAAAGAGATAGCTAAGTCACCGGGACTTCCTCCTGAAGCTGAAGGACTTGCGAAGATAAGGGATCAGATGGTTCCCATAATAAACCTTGCAAGGTGGATGAAGATTAAGGAACCGGAGGGCGCTGGAAAATACGTCATCATTATGGAGTTTTTGAAGGAGGTAATTGGTGTTGTCGTTCACGAGGCAAGGAGGATTAGGAGGATAAAGTGGACAGACATCAAGAGACCTCCTAAGAGCATAAGTGACAGATTGGGAGGTAAAGTTATTGGCGTTGTTGAAATTGAATCCAATAAGTTACTTTTGCTCCTTGATTTTGAAGGTATCCTTGATGAGCTTGGGATGATAAAGATTTTTGGGGTTGAAGAGGGAGCAAAAGCTGAAGACTTTGGTATAGAGAGAAAAGGTCACTACAGCATATTGGTTCTTGATGATAGCCCCGTTGCAAGAAGGATAATAAGGAATATTCTTGAGAAGGATGGTCATACCGTTTATGAAGTTCAGAATGGAATAGAGGGTATACAGTTGCTCCACAGATGGTTGGAGGATGCTAAGGAGAGTGGCAAGGATATAACTGATTATGTTCAGCTGATAATCTCTGATATAGAGATGCCCGGTATGGATGGTTTGACTTTTACTCGTAAGGTCAAGGAAGATCCAGTTTTAAGCAAAATCCCTGTTATAATCAATACATCTTTAAGTGATAAGGCAAATATTGATAAGAGTAAGTTTGTTGGAGCTGATGCTCACCTTGTTAAGTTTGATGCTCCCAATCTTATCAGGCTTGTTCATGAACATGCACTTAAAAGGAGGAAATAATGCCTGATAGCAGCATGAGAATTCTGCTTGTTGATGATATGGCCACGATGAGAAGGATAATAAGAACAATACTGTCTCAGCTTGGTTTTAAAAATGTAGATGAAGCGGAAGATGGAGAGGTTGCTCTGCAAAAGCTGAAGGAGGGAAATTACGACTTTGTTATTACAGATTGGAATATGCCAAACATGACCGGTCTTGAACTTGTCCAGGCAATAAGAAGTGATGAGAAGTTAAAGGGCTTGCCCGTTTTGATGGTAACAGCTGAAGCGAAAAAGGAGAACGTCATAGCTGCTATAAAGGCTGGAGTAAACAACTACATAGTAAAGCCTTTTACTCCTGAAACATTAAAGAAGAAGATAGATGATATATTTTCAGCTTTGAAGAAGTAGTTAGCCTGTTTTGAACGTTGAGAGAATTTTGTTGAGCTCTTCTACCTCCCTGTGAAGTTTTCTAATCGTTGAAATTATTTCGTCAATGCTTCCTGCATTTGTTGAAGATATATCGTTTATTCTATGAATGTGGTCAATTATCTCATTTATCTGTTCCAGTATGAAAGTTGATGCACCTTTTATGTTTTCAGACACATGGGTGGTTTTTTCCATAACCTCTGATATTCCTTCAACTTCACCTTTTACCTTCTCCGATACGTGAACAAGGTTCTGCATGTGTTCGCCGCTATTTTTGCTTATCTTCTCAGTTACAGTATGCATGGACCCTATTATGTCATTCAGTATATTATTTATATCTCCGAGATTCTCCTGTGTCTTCTCTGCAAGCTTTCTCACCTCATCAGCGACAACTGCAAATCCTCTTCCTGCCTCTCCTGCCCTTGCTG
>CAZJFY010000223.1:0-2007 GCA_964545225.1 uncultured bacterium
AATTATAAAAGCATTTTCCACTAAAGCCTCCTTTGTTAGTAATAACTAACTTGTTAAGTAAAACTTAACACAAATGTTAGAGCGTGTCAATAGTGTTAGTTAATGCTAACTGCAAATCGAACTTGTTGAGATTAAAATTACTTATTCTTTAACCAGGATTAAATCAACGAAATTTCCAGACTTAATGAAGTTAACTCCTTCTGGAACAACCATTAACCCAACATCTCCAACCATTGCTGAAAGAACCCCCGACCCCTGCTTTTTAAGAGGAACTACTCCGTACATTCCGGAATGAAAATCAAACACATATTTGCACCTTATAAATTCTAACCTATCCGATTTTTTCCTCTTAAAATCCTTTAAAAGGACTGCCTTTATCTTCTTTCGGAAAAGTTTCTCCGCTCCAAGCATCTTCCTTATAAAGGGAAAAACAAAGTTATTGAAACTGACAACCGTTGAAACAGGAAAACCTGGAAGGCAAAAAATGAACTTCTTACCAGCCCTACCAAAGAAAACAGGTTTACCGGGCTTGACTCTCACTTTATAAAAAAGCGGTTCAACTTGAACCAAAGGAAGGACCTCTCTCACGAAATCGTACTTTCCCATTGATATCCCACCAGAAGTAATGACAATATCACATGATTCAAGAGCATCTGAAACTAATCTCATCGTAGCATCTTTATTGTCATTAGCAATCCCAAAGTAAACCGGTTCACCACCTGCTTCCTTAACAAGACCGTAAATGATGTATGCATTGCTGTTAATAACATCAGAAGCCCTTCTCAGATTTCCTCCCGGCTCCACAATTTCGTTTCCTGTAACTATTATTCCGACTTTCGGCTTCACGCTAACCTTTACCCAATCCTTATCAGCAGTGGCAATTAATCCCATTTCAACAGGCGTTATGAATGCTCCCTTCTTCAAAATAGTGAGGCCTTTCTTTACATCCTCCCCCCTTTCTCTAATGTTTGAACCTTCAGGAAAGAGTTTTTGAATTAAAACAAAACCATTTTCTTCCCTTGTATATTCCACAGGCACAACAACATCACACCCTTCTGGTATCATTGAACCGGTAAAAATCTTTACAGCTTCTCCTTCACTTAACTTTACTGCAGGAATTTCTCCGGCTGGAATTTCCCCAATGATCTTGAGCTTGACAGGTACGTTTACTCCTTTTTCATATTTTATTCCGTAACCATCCATTGCCGAAACTGAAACAGGTGGATTATCCCTAATTGCAACAACATCTTCAGCCAAAACCCTATGTAAGCTATCAAACACGGGGATTTCTTCAAACGAAAGATTGGAAGGAGCGTTGGACAAAACTATATCAATAGCCCTTTCAAAATCTATGTAAAATTCTTTTACATCAATTGTTCTTCTCATTTATAAAGCTCAACCCTTTAATGCAAGGAACACTTTAATGGAAATCCCTTATTTAGAATAGATTTTAGCATTTTTCAAAATCGTTAAAAAGCTCATACCTAAAGCAAAGACTTTGCTAATTAAACATCAATTTAATAAAATGTACTTGCCACGAAAGGCTATCAAGTAAATACCTTAAAAGGACTTTGGAACCGTTAATGAGCTACCTGATTGCTAAATTCTGGGGATGGTGTCTCGTAACAATATGCATAATTTACCTTATAAGGCCATCAACTTGCCAAATAGTTCTTAACATGATGAAGAAAAGCGAATTTGTTTTAATTTCCGGATGGCTATCAATATTTTTAGGAATAATCACGCTCACATTTAACACGCAAAACCTTAATAGCTTGAAAATTATTGGAGCAGTTTTTACTCTCAATGGCATCATTAGAATCGCATTCCCCTCAATGATATCTAAAGAAGCAGAATTTCTAATCAAAAAGAAATCCATCCCCTTCCTCATTTCAGGTATAGGACTCCTGTATGGAATTTATTTATTAACTTGGAATTAAGGTTTTATGAACATCCTCTCAGGTTTGTAAGTTCCCCACACAGTTGGAAAAAAGTTTTTAACTCTGT
>CAZJFY010000224.1:0-1998 GCA_964545225.1 uncultured bacterium
AAGACTCCTCAACCATTGCACTTCCACCGTATTTGATAACAAAAGTCTTTCCATAAAACTTCTTTATGTAGGGAAGTGCCTCAAGGAGAATCGACGCTTTCTCTATTAACCTCTCCACAATACCTCCTAAATGGTCCAAAGATGTTTGACTCCTTCCACTACAAACTGAGAACCAAGAGCTCCAACAACAAGCCCCATAAGTCTAACAAAAACGTTAATTCCCGTAATACCTATTTTCGAAGATAGCTTTTCGCCACTACTGAGGACGATGTAAACAACAATACTCAGTAAAGAGAAAGCTATCACAAGATTGAGTTTGCCAATTACTGAAGAGGCTTCCGATCTAAAGATTAAAGTTGTTGTTAGTGCACCGGGACCAAATAACACTGGAATCGCAAGGGGAATAAAAGAAACATCAAATTTCTCAACTGCCGCAGTTTTCTCCTCCTCTGTATGTTTCATGTGAGGAACTTTTGCCTGCAACATCTCAAAAGCCATTTGAAGAAGAACTATTCCACCAAATATCTTTACGCTTGAGATACTAATGTGAAGAATCTCAAGCAAACTCAACCCAAAGAAGAAAGTCAGCAGAAAAGAGAAGAAAACAACCAGAGAAGCTCTCCCTGCCACTCTCCTTATATCTTTCGATTCCACAAGACTGGCCAGGAAAAAAGTCGCAAAAATAGGGTCAACAACAACAAACAGGGAAACGAAATACCTTATTACTTCCTTTACCATCTTCTACCAGAACAGGATTTGAGAAATGATATCATAACATCATCATGAAGAACTTAACTGTATGCATAACGGGAGCAAGTGGCTCTATATATGGGAAGAGAATAGTCGAAGTATTAGTATCAAATGGTTACTTTGTAAATCTTATATTTTCAAAAATTGGAGAAGAGGTTTTTGAATTTGAAACCGGATTAAGCAAGGAGAGATTTTTAAGTAAACTCCCAGAAAAGCAGATAAAACTCTACAACCAGGACGACCTATTCGCACCAATATCAAGCGGTTCTTACTCCTCTTTGGGAACGATTGTCGCCCCATGTTCTGCCGGAACCTTGGGAGCCATTGCATCAGGTTCAACAAGAAACCTCATTCATAGAGTAGTTGATGTATGTCTGAAAGAGAGGAGAAAAGTTCTCCTGCTCTTTCGGGAGACTCCCTTAAACAGAATCCACATTGAAAACATGCTGAAAGTTACCGATGCTGGAGCAATTGTTATGCCTGCATGCCCAGGATTCTATTCAAAACCGGAAAGCATTGATGACATAGTTAACTTTGTTGTTGGCAAAGCATTAAACACATTTTTTGAAAACGACTTTAAACTTTTTAAATCCTGGAATCCAGAAGATTCCTGAAAGAAAAAGGATTAACAAAATTAATATCTTCCCCTGTCAAAAGCATCAGCAATCTATCAAGTCCAAGGGAGACCCCTTCCGTCTCAGGTAAATCTGAAACTCTAAGGAGGTTTAAAAAACCATAATCAACTGCACTCTCCCCTTTTAGCTTAAACTTATAGAGGTAATCTTCATAAGAGGTCAATTCAGAATACCCATTTGCTACCTCAAGCCCACAAATATAAAGCTCAAACCTTTCAGCCCTTTTACCCTTAACCTTTGCCATCGCAGAAAACTTCTCAGGATAGCCGTAAAGGAAAGCACACCCCAATTTGGCAAGCGATGGCTCAACAGATTCAACGAGGAGCTTAAAGAATGCATCCTCATAGTTTTCCATACCGGATTTACCTATCAATTCATCTTCATCATTAAGGTTTGAAATTCCGGCAAACTCCCGGAATGCATCATCAACGCTAATCCTTTCAAAAGGAACCCTGACAGAAGCTCTAATTCCCCTGAAAGATGCAAATTCAACACCAAGTTTTGAGAAAACCAGCTTTACAAGCTCTTCCGTTTCCTCCATACCTGCTTTAAAATTTGCCCCTTCTCTATACCATTCAACCATTGTAAACTCAACGTTATGATGGTCGCTCAC
>CAZJFY010000225.1:0-1981 GCA_964545225.1 uncultured bacterium
GACACTGTTGAACAAGCTATCGATAGAGCAGGGACTAAAGCCGGAAACAAAGGATGGGAAGCGGCCCTTTCAGCTATTGAGATGGTGAATCTCCTGAGAGAGATTTGAAGAGAAGGTAAAGGTGGAGCTTTCAAATAAAGAGAAGCGAAGAGCAAGAAAACATGCAATCCTTATGGTTTATCAATATGAGCTTTCAAAAGCCTCTCCTGAGGAAGTTGAGAACAGTTACTGGGATGACAACAAAGAGAATGAAAACGTAAAGTTAATGGCCTCAAAGCTTTTCAGAGGTACTCTGAAAAACATAAAGCTTATTGATATTGAGATTGCAAAACACCTTAAGAAGGGATGGACAATTAAAAGACTTCTCCCGATAGACAGGTCAATACTCAGAGTTTCTGTTTACGAGATTTTAAATGAGAAAATTTCTCCAGCAGGAGCAATTATCAATGATGCTGTTGAAATTGCCAAGAAGTATGGGGAAGAAAAATCGCCTAAATTTGTAAATGCAATTCTTGATAGGATAGCGAAGGAAAAATGAGTCTTGGCTTGCTTGCAGGTTCAGGTGAACTTCCATTTGAGTTTTTAAAGAAAGCAAAAGAGAAAGGGGAAGATGTAATAGTTTTTGCACTTGAGAACATAACAGAAAGCAGAATAAGCGAAGTTTCACAAACTATATGGGTTAAGCCATTTAAGTTTGGAAAATTTTTGAAGGATGTAAAGAAAAGTGGCATCTCAAGGATGGCAATTCTTGGAAAGATTGAGCATAAAAATGCAGTGCTGCTGAAAGGTCTTGATGTTAAAGCGCTTTCAGTGCTTCTCTCTTTAAAGGACAGGAAACCGGAAACCATAATAATGAAGTTAATAGATGAGTTAAAGAAGATAGGCGTAGAGGTAATAGATCCAACTTCATACCTCTCTCACCTTCTCCACCCTGAAGGAGTTATTGAAGGAAAAGTTTCAAAAGAGATTAAAGAGGAAGCTGAATTTGGGATGAGAATAGCAAAAGAAGTTGCTTCGCTTGATATAGGGCAAACTGTTGTGGTTAAGGATAAAACAATTATAGCTGTTGAAGGAATTGAAGGAACAAACAGCTGTATTGAAAGGGGAGCTAAACTTGCAGGGAAGGGTTTCATAGTTTGCAAGGCAGCAAGGAAAAATCAGGATATGAGAGTTGATGTTCCAACAGTTGGTCCAGAAACAGTCGAACTTATAGGAAAACTTGGCGGAAAAGCACTTGTAATCGAAGCTAATAAAACGTTCATTCTCAACATAGAAGAGACTAAAAACAGGGCTAAAAGATTAAAAGTTGCGTTAATAGCTTTGAAATGAACTATTTCATCTTTAGCTTTAACAACCATTGAATTCATTGTTTATCTGCTCAATAAGTCTTAAGTTAAAAATAAACTTTTAATTTTAAAAGCTTAATAAAGGGCATTTTAAGGAGTCCGATATTGTTAAAGGAGAAAAAGAGTCATCCAGAGGGATGTATATGCGAACAGCTTGCATATCTTCCAGTTCAGGTATGAACAAGTTATGCGCAATATTACTCGATAGGTGATGTAAGATGTACTACTTATACGTAATAACAGCATTTGCTTTATCGCTTTCTTTTATCGCAAACCGCAAGAAAACACTCATGGCAATTAAGATAGCAGTCAGGAAGTTTATAAACATTTTACCTGCTTTTTTGACCATGCTAATTCTTGTTTCAGTTATTCTTTATCTTGTTCCAGATAAAGTTATCTCAAATTGCCTCGGGAATAACAATAAATTTGTTAGCATGATTTTCGCTTCTGTTCTTGGTTCTATTACCCTAATGCCTGGTTTTATTGCCTTTCCGTTGTGTGGAATTCTGTTGAAAAAAGGAGTTCCATATATGGTTTTATCTGCTTTTACAACCACTCTAATGATGGTAGGAGTCCTTACATACCCAATAGAAAAAGAATATTTTGGAGTGAAAGTAACTGTAATAAGAAATACA
>CAZJFY010000226.1:0-1963 GCA_964545225.1 uncultured bacterium
CGGCACACATCCCTTACATCAAAATAATTCAGTGTTAAATACTTACACGGAAATTCAACCTCAAACAGGCGATAACTCATCACACAACAATCAACACCATGAAGCAGGTAAAAATGAAATAAAACACCCAACAAACATGAATAGCTTTGAATTTAACCTTAACCTTAAGCAGTTTTCACTCAATGCAAAGGTGAAATCAACTTTCATCAATCTATCCATCAACCTTCCACAGTATACATTTAACAGCGCAAATCTGGGAGAAGAGATAAAAGCAATCCTTATGGAAAGCGGTTTTGAGAGCTTCAAAATAAGGCTTAAATCCAAAGGCAAAACTGTTTATTCCCAAGCTTTTAAAAGGGAAAAAGAAAGGATAGATGTCAGGATCTAAAGCAGTTTGTAGTTTTTTTGCCATAGTTCTCATCGCTCTTTCTCTTTACATCCCTTCTAATGCTTACGTTAAAGACATTGATGCTAAAAACTTTCAAAGAGGAGTGAATCAGTTCAGAACCGGATCTTACTATACTGCAATAGATTACTTTAACAAGTTATTGAAAAATCCAAACTCTCCTTACTTTAGCAAAGCTTTACTCATGCTTTCAAAAGTTTACCTAAAGATTGGAAGGAAAACTGGAGAAAAAAAGTTCCTCTGGAGGTCGCTTAACTATCTCCAGCTTTACTTTCTATCAAGAACAAGATTGGATTGGGATTACTATTTCACAAAAGCTCAAATCTTTGAAAGTCTTAAATTCTACGAAAGAGCTCTTAATCTCTACAGAATTTCCTTTCTTAAATCCAAATCAGATGAAATGAAAATCAAAACCACAATAGGGATACTAAGGACAGCAGTATTTTTAAGAAAGAAATACTTGCTCGACACTTACTTCATACTCATCAGCACAGAAAAGCTAAAACCAGAAGAGGAAAGGGAAATTCAATTCATAAAAGGATTAATTCTCTTCCATGATGGAAAGTATAAAGAGGCAACAAGATACTTTCTCAAAACATATAGACAGTATGAATCGTACCTTCTCGATAATCCAGAATACTACTTCTTGGTGGCAGAGAATTTATACAGAGCAGGGAACTTAAAACTATCAGAGCAACTGTTCAGAAGAATTATAAGCTTAACTAAGGATAAACTGGCAATTCGCAAAGCCTTGCTTAGACTTGGAGATATTGAGCTTGCAAAAGGCAATGAAAAGCTTGCAGTTACCTACTACTACAGCGTGATTTATGACTATAAAAACAGTGATGAAGCTATAATAGCAAGACTCAAATGTATTGCTCTACTGGACAACCCGGTAATACGGTACAGATTATCAAAAACCGATGAGGAAGCTTTCAAAACCCCGGTAAAGTACATTGCCAATACCCTTGTAATATACAGGGATAGCTACATAGGGCTTTTCGCGCTTGCTGACCTTGGTAAACTCGTATTTAAGCTTAAATCAAAATCCCTTTTTGACCGCCTTTCATGGGAACTATCCCTCATTTTCCCTGAGCAGATTAAATTTGAACAGAAAGAATTCATATCAAACCTCTGGACACCATTCATAGAAAAAACCTCATACCAGAGAATATGTCAGATTTACAGAGCAAATCCCGGCTTTTTCGAGAAAGTCTTCAATAGAGATATCCTAATATCAATCTCAAAAAAACTACAGCAGTGCGGAGAAAGAAAACTCCGACTCAAGCTCCTGAAGTTCATTGCAAACAAGTGGAAAGGGGATAGAGATAAGCTTTTATTGGCTCAGGCTCTTTTTGAAATGAAGGACTTTGAAGCCTCACTATCTGTTCTCAGTAAAATTGAAAAACTCAGGAACTGCAACTACTATAAGCTATTCTGTAAAAATCTCCTCTTCTCCGGCAAAAGCATTGAGAACTTAACTTTGACACTCTCAAAAGCTTGCACAGGTGAAGATCCTGAAGTATTGGCTTTAAAAATTTTAGATTTACTAAACAG
>CAZJFY010000227.1:0-1954 GCA_964545225.1 uncultured bacterium
ACCCGGGGAAGTTTAAGAAACTTGAATTTGGGGTTGATGAAATCAAGGAGATAACAGGATTAAATGTAGTTGGTTTTGGGATTTATAAGCAGGGAGAAAACAGCAATCCTGAAAGGGTAAAGTTTTTTGGAAGAGACTTTACCTATGAGAAGGTTGGAAAGTTTAAATTCAGGGTAAGTGCCGATTCCTTCTTTCAGGTTAACAGATTTCAGGTTGAAAGTCTTATAGATAGAGTTTCTAAAGGAGCATCTGAGTATCAATATCTAATAGCTGCGGATCTCTACTGTGGGGTTGGTACGCTGACGGTTCCAGTTGGAAGGTATGTTCATAGAGCCTTTGGCATTGAGTCAAGTTTTTCCGCTGTGAGCGATGCTCTTTACAACAGGGACGTAAATGGACTCAGGAATATTACCTTTTTCTGCAGGGAGACTGAGGAAGGGCTTTCAATTTTAAAAGAGGGGAATCCGGATCTTGTGATTGTTGACCCTCCAAGAAGCGGTTTAAGTCAGAAAGTTGTCAGGGAAATATCTAATCTCAGCAGACTCAAAAGGATTATTTACGTTTCATGTAATCCTTCAACCCTTGCAAGGGATATAGCCCTTTTTTATCAGAATGGAATAATTATGGAAAGGGCTAAAGTTATTGACATGTTCCCTCAAACTTATCACATAGAAACAATAGCTTTTTTGAGGAAAATAGGGTGAAAGCAGATCTTTCCATAGAGCTTTTCGGCGTAAGTTTTCAAAATCCAATCTGGACGGCGTCAGGTACATTTGGCTTCGGTATGGAATATAAAGAATATGTGGATTTGAACAGGATAGGAGCTATTTGTGTTAAAGGCCTTTCTATTAAGCCAAGAGATGGGAATGAGCCTCCAAGGATATGGGAGACCCCTTGTGGTATGTTAAACGCTATAGGTCTTCAGAACCCGGGCGTTGAGTACTTTATTGAAAGGATACTCCCCCAGATAAGGAAGTTCAGATTCAGGGTTATTGCAAACATCTATGGTTCAACAGTTGAAGAGTATGAGGCAGTTGCAAGGGCTTTAGATAACATTGAGGGTGTTGATGCCATCGAGCTTAACATATCATGTCCGAATGTAAAGAAAGGAGGACTCGCTTTTGGTGTTGATCCTGTTGAAGCTGCTAACCTTACTGAATCTGTTAAGAGGTGTTGCAGTAAACCGCTTATTGTAAAGCTTTCTCCAAACGTTACGGATGTTGTTGAGATTGCAAAATCCGTTGAAAGCGCTGGAGCTGATGCGATTACTGCGATAAATACACTTCTTGGTATGGCTATAGATATTTACAAAATGGAGCCGAAAATAAGGAATAAGTTTGGGGGCTTATCAGGTCCAGCTATTAAACCGGTCGCTTTGAGAATGGTCTATCAGGTTTCCAGAGCTGTAAACATTCCAGTTATAGGTGTTGGTGGCATATCAACATGGGAGGATGCTGTTGAGTTCTTCCTTGCTGGTGCTTCCGCCGTTCAGGTTGGAACTGCAAACTTTTACAATCCATCAGCTGCTGTTGAAATTGTTGATGGAGTTAGAAAGTACTTAGAGGATATGGGTTATAATAAAATCACTGACATTATAGGCAAATTACGTGAATAAAATTACGGAGGTATGTATGGTTCTTTCTTTTGGTGAAATTCCACAGGATCATGAAATTCTTAACATCGCCTATACGTTCTATCAGCAAAAGAAGAAAAACTGGTTTAATGGAGAGCTTCCAATTGACCCGGTGATGAGAGTGGTTGGTATGCTTGAGGAGCAGGCAATGAACATAGGTGGAAATGGCGTAAAGAACATTCAGATTAAGATACTTGACGGTATTGATAACGAAGGGGATGATGTAATAAATGTTTGGGGTATGGGAACTATAGTGAAGATAAAGTAATGGAGTCAACTATCAGAAATTAACTCTGGAGCGAGAGAGGAATGACGGAAACA
>CAZJFY010000228.1:0-1952 GCA_964545225.1 uncultured bacterium
GCATCTCATCCACGGTTCCTGCCTCTTCTCCAATTGCTACCATGTTAATGAGCATCGGTGGAAAAACTTTGTACCTTGAAAGTGCAACTGAAATACTGATCCCTTTTTCAACCTGATTTCTAACTCCGCCTATAGCTTTTCTCAAAACTTCATTGTTTGCTGTTTCCCCTGCAATTGAAAGAGCATCGAGGATATTAAGACCGCTTGCGATCATTGAAGATAGTGTTCGGGAAAAACTTGCAATGTTAGATTTTAGGATTAGCTCTCCGAAGATTGGGAGGCGAAGGAGTAATGAATCCATTACATATCTTACGTGCTTGATTTTCCGCAGTTGAACTGGAAGAATAACAGTTGCAACAAGCCCCAGAACAATCCAGCCGATATAGTCTTTCAGAAAGTTACTTGTATTAATTACAAGCTGTGTAAGAGCCGGAAGTTCCCCTCCTAAGTCTCCATAAAGAGTTTTAAACGTAGGAACTACAAAGACAAGAATACCTCCTACTATTATCGTAGTTATCACCAGAACAAAAACGGGATAAAAGAGTGCACTTTTGATTTTTCCTCTGAGTTTTTCTATTTTTTCAAGGTAATCGGATAGTCTTTTAAGAGTCTCTTCCAGTGTACCTGACTCTTCTGCGGCTCTTACCATGCTGATGTAAAGACCTCCGAAAACATTTTTGCACTTTGAAAGAGCGGTTGAAAATTTCCCGCCTTCTTCAATATGTGAAGCAAGATCTTCAGTGATTTGCTGAAGTCTTTTATTGGGAATCTGCTCTCTTATGACTTTAAGGGCAGTAACAATTGAGATACCTGCATGTATCATGGCATGCAATTGTCTTGTAAATACAAGAATATCTTTCAGACTTATTCTGTTAAAGAAAGAAAAATTCAATTCGGTTTTGAAAAATGACTTATCTTCTTTAAGCTTTTCTATGTGAATTATTCCCCTGGAGAAGAGGAGTTCTCTTGCCATTTCTTCATTGTCTGCTTCTATCTTTCCTCTTCTTCTTCTGTCAAGAACATCTCTACCAATGTATGTGTACATCGCCATCACTATTTTTTCAAATGGGCTTTAATGAGTGATTCAAGTTCCTTTACATCGGGGGAAACTTTCTTGGCTTCTTCAAGAGTTATAAGACCTTCAAAGTATAACTTTGCAAGTGATTGATTCATAGTTATCATTCCTGTAGTAGCCTGTCCAGTTTGCATTAACGAGTATATTTGGTGAAGTTTGTTCTCTCTTATGAGGTTTCTTATAGCAGGAGTCGGGATAAAAACTTCCACAGCAGCAACTCGCCCTTTCCCGTCTTTTCTCCTCAGAAGTTTTTGAGCAATGGCACCAACTAAAACGAAGGATAACTGGATTCGGGCTTGAAGTTGTTTTTCCGGAGGAAAAATATCCATTATACGGTTAATTGTTTCTATAGTTGAATTTGTATGTAAAGTGGAAAATACAAGGTGTCCGGTTTCAGCTGCGGTAAGAGCAGCTTCTATTGTTTCGGGATCCCTCATTTCACCAACCAGAATAACGTCCGGATCCTCACGAAGGGAAGCTCTTAAAGCATTTGCAAAGGATTTTGTATCTACTCCCAGTTCTCTCTGAGTCACAAGGGACTTCTTATGTTCATAGACAAACTCTATAGGATCCTCTATCGTTATAATGTGGTATGGATAGGTTTCATTAATAACATCTATCAAAGAAGCAAGAGTTGTTGATTTACCTGAACCTGTAGGACCTGTAACAAGGACAAGTCCTTTATCTTTATGAGCAAAATCCTTTACTACTGGTGGTAGTCCGAGCTCCGAAAATTTGGGGATTTTATAAGGAATCAAACGGAAGGTAGCAGCTAAAGTCGTCCTTTGATAGTAAGCATTACCTCTGAATCTTGCAAGTCCTTTTATTCCAAAAGAGAAATCCAGCTCCAGATCTTCCTCTAACCTTTTCTTCTGGA
>CAZJFY010000229.1:0-1948 GCA_964545225.1 uncultured bacterium
AGGTTCATTTTACAAGGATATGTTTTTATGGTTTAATAAAAGCAGAGATAAATTTTGGAATTTGGGGGGAGTTAAAGATGAAAAGGAGACTTTTTTTAACTACTGCTTTATTACTCTCCTTTGGACTTGCAGGATGTGGAGGTGGTGGAGGAACTGAAAGCACCCCTACAACCCTAACAGGTCAGTTTGTTGATGCTCCTGTTGCTAACCTTGAATACGAAACCTCTTCAGGAATAACTGGAAGAACCGATAGTAACGGTTACTTCAAGTATAGACCCGGAGATACTGTAACCTTTAAAGTAGGCAAGGTTGTCATTGGAGAAACAACCGGACAGGAACTTGTAACCCTTGTTGACCTTGTTGCCGATGATATCGTTGATAGTGGAAATGCTGTTGACCCGACGGCTCTTCAGGCGCTTGTTCAGAAAAAAGTAAAGCTCATATCTGCTTTCCTTCTCTCTTTGGACAAGGGTACTGCTGATGATGTTATTGAAATAGACGATACGGAAATTGAGAAGCTTGAGAAAGTAGAAGATGAAGTAAACTTAGAGAAGATAGAGATTGGTGATAATGCAGACATTACAACTCTAATTGCCGACTTACCGATTCCTGAAGACTTAAAGCCCGAAATAGAGGAAAAACTTGATGAGGCAGAGGCCCACCTTATCGATAACGTTTATAAACTTTTGAAGAATACTCTTGAGTTCCTTAATGGAAAAACGGTTTCATTCAAGTTTAAAGATGAGCCTAATATGGGAGGAACTTGTACTTTCAGTATTGATAATACTGATGATAGCACTAAAACAATAACAGGAAGAATAACAAATTGTGTAGGAAGCGGTTTAGAGGACGATACTATTACCTTTAAGGTTGAAGGAGGAATTCCTCTCCTTGTAGAGGGGGATGGAACCACCGATACGATAATAGAGCTTGAAGGTGAGGAGCTCTGTATAGTAACTTCTGACTCTGGCGTTGTCTGCATTAAACCTTTTGAAGAGGATGAACACGAAGAGCATACTGAATTTACAGAGACAACATTTGTTCCGGCTCCGCTAAATATAGAAGCTTTCAAAGATAGAAAAATAATTTTTAATGGAGGAAAGTCATATCTTATTCTCTACAGTAATGGAAGTTTTGAGCTTAAGGATATAGAAGACTCTGGAGACGGTAAGTGGGAGTATGACCAAACCTCAAGAAGTATAGTGCTTTGGCCTGGACAACCGTATGAATACAGAGTTCGGTTTTCTTCCGCTGAGCCTGAAATTGGAACTAAAATGGAAATTTCTCATGAAGGAGGGGAAAAGGTTCGGTATGATAAAATTGTAAGGATTGAAAATGTTTTGTATGAAAATGTACTGAAATTTTTAACTATGGCTGATGGAAAGAAGGTTGCTTTTTATGATGACGAATCTCCTTTAGGGGAGGATACGTGCGAGGTTGAGGTTAATCCTAATAATCCATCTCAATTTAAAATGGTTAATTGTACAAGACCAGCAGATAACGATGATGATTGGGAAACTGTCAAAGTTGATGATGAAGGTAAAGTAGTAATAATTGATGAAAATGGAGCTGTTACCCAAGTAACTTCTATTATTTTTCCTTTAAAGGAAATGTGGTACGAAGTTAAAGATGAGGGAATAAAAGGCTACATTAAAATTCTTGATTGAAAACATACAGAACTAAGGGGAGGGGAGATTTCCTCCCTTTTTTTTACAGTTTTTACAGATTCCATAGCAGAACACCGTACATTCTAAAATGTGAAATTCTACTTTGATAGCTTTCTTGTTTGGTTCTAAAGGAATATCAATATCATAAATAGCTCCGCACTTTAAACAGACGAAGTGGCTGTGGGGTTCGGTTCTTGCGTCATAGTGAACTTTATCTTTCAAGGTAGGAACTCTCACTACGAGTCCGGCCTTTTCAAGGCTGGCAAGAGTCCTGTACACTG
>CAZJFY010000230.1:0-1943 GCA_964545225.1 uncultured bacterium
GTCAAAAGCCTCATCTATGGAATCAACAACTATACCTCCCTTTGACTCAACAACATCCTTAAAGACGTTGTAATCTCCAGCAAGAGAACCTGTATGGGATGTTGCAGCTCTTTTGCCTCCTGTTCCTCTTCCAACTTTTAAGAAAACTGCAGGTTTTCTCTCTAAAAAATCAAGGAGTTTTTCCCCAAGTTCTATCCCTTCAATGTAAGAAAGGATTACCTTCGTCTTATCATCTCTCGTTGCAAGTTCAAAAGCCTCAGATATTTCAATATCAGCCTGATTGCCAAGACTTATAATTTCAGAGAAGCCAATGTTTTCCTCTACTGAAGCATCAATAACAGCAGAAATTAAAGCCCCGCTTTGGGAAAGGAACGAGATATAACCTTCCAAGGGAAGGAAACTTGAAAAAGAGGCGTTAAGGTTTAGGTAAGGAACAATAAATCCAAGTGTATTTGGTCCAAGTACCCTAAAACCATATTCATTTGCAATACTGGATATGGCCTCCTGAAGCTTCCTTCCCTCTTCCCCGGTTTCCGAAAATCCAGCTGATATTACTACAACAAGCTTTATACCCTTCTTTCCACACTGTTTAACAACTTCTGGAACGTATGCAGCAGGGATGGATATTATTGCACAGTCTACCCTATCCCTAATTTCAAGAACGGATTTAAAGCACTTCCTTCCGAGAACGGTGTCATACTTCGGATTAACAGGGAAAACTTTACCCTCAAACGTTTCAAGGTTTCTCATAACTGCATAACCAACCTTACCGTGTTTCGGTGTTGCTCCAATTACCGCTATGGACTTTGGACGAAAGATATCTTTATCAAGAGGCTTAAATTCCCTTTTATGCAGAACTTCTTTCAGGAAAAGCCTTCCATCTGCAGGAATAACAGAATCTTCGCAGATAAAAGTTGGATTGAGATCCATCTCATAAATTTCCCTGTTATCCCTGAGAAGTTTGCAGAGGTTCTCAATGAAGGAGATGAATTTAGGAAGATTCCCTCTATAACCTCTAAATCCTGATATAAGCTTGTACAGTTTTGTTCTTTTTATGCTTTTTCCTATCTCCTCCCTTGAAGATGAAACTGGAATGAATGTTACATCCTTGAAAAGCTCAACAAAAACTCCTCCAGTACCTAAAGCTATAACATGAGAAAATGAAGGATCTCGTTTAACACCAATAAAAGCCTCAATACCTCTCAGCTTTTCCTCTAATATGAACTCATCAACATCAGGAAACCTTCCTTCAAATTCTTTTAACTTCTCCAATAATTCATTTTTATCCTTAACAAATGCAACACCCTTTGCTTCACTCTTGTGAATGATTTTGCTTGAAACAACCTTTAAAACACAAGGGAAAATCTTCCATTCCGGAATTTCTCCCCTTTTAAAGGTTAAATAACGAGGAGTGCTAATCTCATAGCTTTTCAAAAGCTCATAAACTTCAGGTTCTGTAAGGTATTTCAACTTTTCCCCCTGCTAAAAGGTAAGCTCCTACCGCTCCACTGAACTCCCCCAAGGTTGCTCTTCTTACATCAACATCGCTCGCTGGAAGTTTAAAAGCTTCCTTTTTCAACCTTTCCCTGGAATCAATTACAAGCTCAGGATAATGATCAACAATTCCTCCCGAGAGAATAATCACATCAGGATTAAAAATGTGAACAAGGTTAACAAGTCCTATTGAAAGGAAATCTATCATTGAGGAAATGGCTTTCATTGACTTTTCATCCCTTTCTCTTGCTCTCTTTATTATCTCAAAGGATGACAATCGTTCATTCCACATCTCACTGTAAAACCTTTCAAGCCCATAAGAGGATACATAAGCCTCAAGACACCCTTTCCTTCCGCATCTACACCTCCAGCCATCTTTCTGAACAACCATATGGCCAACCTCCATTGCACGTCCTGAAACACCAGTTAAAAGCTCTCCAAATATTACA
>CAZJFY010000231.1:0-1940 GCA_964545225.1 uncultured bacterium
GTAAAATTTTCGCATATATTTTCCTTGCAATCTCACTAAGAGGTTAAACGGCATGAAAAGGTACATGTTTAAATCAAAAATTCACAGAGCAACAGTTACTCAAGCTGACCTGAACTACGAAGGAAGCATTACTATTGATGAAACCCTTATGCACTTAGCAGATATCCTTCCCTATGAGAAAGTTGACATCTATAACATATCAAATGGAGAAAGGTTTACAACTTATGCAATCCCGGGAGAGGCGGAAAGCGGAATTATATGCTTAAATGGAGCAGCTGCGAGAAAAGCACAAGTTGGAGACAAGATCATAATAGTTACATATTGTGAAGTAGAGGAATCTGAACTTGCAAACTTCTCTCCAACAGTTGTGCTCGTTGATGAAAGGAACAACCCTGTAAAAGTTAGCTCTGCTTCAGGCGGACTTCTAATTTAACACTACCTTTCAATCTCCCCCTTTATGAACTGTTCAACAAGCTGCTTTGCCTTCCAGTCAGGATACTGTTCTGGCGGATGTTTCATCGTATATGAAGATATTGATTTGAGAACTCCTCCTACTCCTCTATCAAGTGCAAGCTTTGCACATCTTATGGCATCAATTGCTGAACCTGCACTGTTTGGAGAATCCTCCACAGAAAGCTTCAGCTCAATGTACATGGGAACATCTCCAAAAAGTCTGCCCTCTATTCTTATGTAAGCAATTTTATTATCATTGAGCCATGGAACGTAATCACTGGGACCAATATGTATATTCTCATCTTCTATTGAATACGGGATAATTGACCTGACAGCTTCGGTTTTTGAAACTTTCTTGGTGCTGAGCCTTGCCCTTTCAAGCATGTTCAAGAAATCTGTATTACCCCCAACGTTAAGCTGATAAGTCCTATCTATAGGAACTCCTCTGTCAACCATCAACGTTGAAAGAACCCTGTGGGTTATTGTAGCTCCCACCTGAGACTTTATATCGTCTCCAACAATAGGTATCCCCCTCTCTTCAAATCTCTTTGCCCATTCGCTATCAGATGCTATGAAAACAGGCATGCAGTTCACAAAGGCACAACCTGCTTCTAAAGCGCATTCAGCATAAAACCTTGCGGCCTTTTCCGAACCAACTGGAAGGTAATTAATAAGAACTTCTGCTCCAGATTCCCTCAAGACTTCAACAACATCAACAGGTTCTTCATCAGCAACAACAAACCTCCTATCCTCAGGATAGTTCTTCATATGGTCAGCAACACCATCAAGAACGTGCCCCATTTTAACTTCAACATCCATTTTTGGAACATCTGAGAAGAAAACTGTCGTACAGTTTGGCTTCGCAAATATAGCTTCACTAACGTCCTTACCCACCTTCCTCTTATCAATATCAAAAGCGGCGACTATATCAAGATCCCAGGGCTTGTAGCCTCCAATATCGTAATGCATCAATCCAGTAATCTTATCTTCAGGTTTCCCTTGATAGTAGTATATCCCCTGAACAAGAGAACTTGCACAATTACCAACCCCAACTATAGCAACCTTAACCTTTTTAGCCATTTACTTCCTCCTGACCTTTCTTATACTCTTTTGCATACGATTTAAACTCAGAAATTTTACCACTTATTGTTTCAAGGATAGATTCCATTTCTGAAACAATCTCTGGAAATTTCTTTGCAAGGTCATCAACTATTCTCAATATCTCCTTCTCCCTCTCCTCTTCGGAAAGGGAAACGTTTGATGCCACCTCATTTTCTATGAGGAAAACTTCTAATAAACCAAGAACCTTAAGCAAAGGATTAAGCTTATCAACTTTAAACCTTTGCTTCAAAAAGCCTTCAACGTTAGATGATTCTCCGGAGGAAAGGTTTGAAATCTCAAGGTTTAACCAGAGGTCTACCCCTTTTAAAGCTAACTCTCTTACTTTCAATTTACTCTCCTAACTCAACAAGTTTAACCTTTGCAAT
>CAZJFY010000232.1:0-1933 GCA_964545225.1 uncultured bacterium
TTCCAAACAAAGAGGGCGTTAAGGGAACAATTTCTCCGGGAGATGTGGATTATTTTGGAATCAACATTGAAGGGACTACAACTATTTCTATTTCCTGCAATGGCACAAATGCTGAAGATAAGCTTGTTTTAAAAGTCTATAATCCTTCGGGAGCTGTTGTTAAGAGTGTTCCTTACTATGCATCAGGTGAAGGAGATGGTTTTGATGTTGACCTGAATCTGAATGATGGTCTTTACATACTTTCCCTGCAGCTTGTCAAAGGAAACAGCAAGATTGATTATTCTATTTCTTTTTCCGGAAATGTTTCTGGAGTTAAAATAAAGAGCAATTCCATTCCGTTTTCTACTCCTTTCTTCTCTCAGGTAGTGAACGGCAACATCGTCTTCTATTCTGGAAACGATAAAGTTAAGGAAGAAAGTGTGGGTAACGCAATAATCGTTGCAGGTATGGGGGATGATTCTGCTGATCCTCTCCATAAGGCATTTCAGATTTTAACTGAAAAGGCTTATAAGACATTTATGTATAGAGGATTCACCGATGATGATATCTACTATATAGATGCAGTTCCAGAGCACGATGTTGATGGTGATGGAGTAGGAGATTCAGTTGTCGATAATCAAACAGTTACGATAGATTCCATTAAGCAGGCCATCAAGCTTGCTGAGAAATCAAATACGTCTCAACCGCTGTACATATTTATTGCCGCTCATGGTGGAGATGGCTCTTTAAAAGTAGGGAAAGATTCAATCATTTTTGCTTCACAGTTGCAGGAGGCTATTCAAGAGTTTATAGATAATACTGGTAGAGAAGTCTTCTTGATACTGGAAGCTTGTCACTCAGGTTCATTTAAAAAGTATTTCTCAGGTATGGATAAGGTAACTTTGATTTATTCTTCTGAATCAAAAGAACTTTCCTTTATAGACCCTGAGACTGGGGCTTCTTTTTCTTACTTCTTCCTTCAATACGCTCTTAGCGGACATACTATAAAGGATAGCCTTGATAAGGCAAAAGAACAAATTTTGGGCATTAAACCCGCTTCACTTTCACAGTCTCCAGGATATGAAACTTGGGATGAATCAGAACTTGAAAAGTTAATTGGGATGAGATTGGCGGTTGCTTCTATGGAAGTTATGAAATTTGTGGACTACTTTGGTAAAACCCATCAAACTGTTGATATTTCCGAGAATAATACTATTAAACTTTCTGCAAAGGTTGACGCTGGAAATGTTATTGAGCAAGTTGGAGTTTTTGTTCTTCCTCCAGATGTTAAATTTTCTCTTCAGGACTTCCAGACTCCGGACTTTTCCAAGTATTACGTGGAACTCTCGTTTAACGGAAACGGGAATGATCCGGCCTATACGGGAACAAAAGAGCTTTATACAAACGGTGATTACAAGCTTGTGTATGTTGCTAAAGATATCGATGGGAACATTGTTTACGCTACAGGAGAACTTACTGTTACAGGAGGAACAGATGAAGAGAATGAAGCAGTGGGCATAAACAATGAAACAAGTGACGAAGGAAATAATACAACTACAGATAGTACAGGATTGGTTTCTCAAGAGGAGGCGGAGGTTAATGTAGATATAACTCTGGGAGACGAAAATGTAACAGAAGCAGAAGAATTAACGTTTACCGTTGCTATTCAAAAGGGATGGAATCTAATTTCTATTCCTGTTTTAAAGGAGGTTGAAATATCTACGTTCAATTTATCTGGTATCTCGACTGTGTGGAAGTGGGAAGGGAATAAGTGGGCAGTATGGAGCCCTGATGAAAAAATTATGAAAATCATTAATTCCTACGGTCTGGAGGTTATATCGGTTATTAAACCTGCTGAAGGCTTCTGGGTAAAATCTACTTCGGATATTTCTTTGGAATTTACTGGAGAACCCTATGGAATAGAAAAGGTAGAGGTTTCTTCTGGCTGGAATCT
>CAZJFY010000233.1:0-1925 GCA_964545225.1 uncultured bacterium
TATCTACTCCAATTGGATCTACGCTGTTTGATGCAAATGTAAAGCTCCACATGCCCGCAGGATAGGTTGGAATAAATGCAAGGTAAAGCTTCACAATTTCAAACACACTCTTAAGTTCCTTAAAAATTAAAGGAACGATATCCTTATGGATTAAAGGAGATTCAGACTGCGTCACGAAAACTCCGTCATCCGTCAAGATACTTGCTACATCCTTATAGAAATCCGATTCAAAGAGGACTTTTGAAGGGCCTACAGGATCTGAACAGTCAACAACAACCATATCATAATCTACTTCAGTATTTTTCACAAAATCCCTTCCATCTTCAAAGTAAATATTAACCCTTTCATCATCAAGAGCCGAACTTATTGTAGGAAGTTCTCTCATGCAGAAATCAACAACCTCCCTATCAATCTCAACAAGGTCAACCCTTTCAGGATTGTGCTTAAGAACTTCCCTTACAGTTCCCCCATCACCACCACCAATTACGAGGACTTTCTTCAGCTTCCTCCCGATAGAAACTGCCGGAACATGGGCTATCATCTCGTGATATATGAATTCATCCTTTTCGGTTGTTTGAACAGCACCATCAAGAACGAGCATCTTTCCATACTCATAAGTATCTAACAGCAGAATCTCTTGAAATTTTGACTTCACCCTTTTCGCACTTCTAACTTTAAAGGAAAGTCCTAAATTTTCTGTTTGATATTCGGTAAACCAGAGCAACCTAACCTCCAAAGAACTTAAGCATCAATTCCCTCAAAACCTTTGCAGCAAGCATCTGCGTAATTCCAGATGGATCATATGGAGGAGATACCTCCACAACATCAAGACCAACAACGTTCAGGGGATGTAAGTTATAAATGGCTTTGAAAAAGTCAAGTGGTGAGTAACCACAAGGCTCTGGAGTGCCAGTCCCTGGAGCAAAAGCAGGATCAAAGAAATCTATATCAACTGTAAAGTAAACAGGAGAATTTACTGCCCAAAGAAAATCGGGAAGTTCCTTTAAATCTACCAAAGAACCTATTTCTTTCATCAGGTTAAATTCATCCTCTGTTCCACTCCTTATACCAACCTGAACTACCTCGCAACCAAGTTCAATAATTCTCCTCATAACGCAAGCATGAGAAAGCCTTGTTCCAAGGTACTCTTCCCTTAAGTCAGCATGAGCGTCAAACTGAACAACTGTCAACTTCCCATACCTCTCTTTAAGAGCTTTCACAACAGGGAGAGTTATCGAATGCTCCCCTCCCAGGACAACCGGAATATCTATCTTCTGAATCATGCTATGGACGTTTTCAAACATTCCTTCCGGATGGGATGGAACCTCAATGTTCCCCAAGTCCGAAATAGGTAAATCACAAAGGCTCCTCTTTAAAACGGGGCTGTAATCCTCAAGGTTATGTGAGAAGAACCTTATCCCATCTGGAGCAAATCTGCTTCCAGGCCTAAAACAGGAAGTTCCATCATAAGGAACACCAACTATACATATATTCCCACCATTTCTTGAACAAAGAAACTCCAAAATCCCTCCTTGTGATAAAATACTTTTACTTATATTTTAGGAAATTTAAGCATGAAGTTTAAAATAAGAGGAACTAACATTCTCGGAATTGAGTTAATCATCTCCCCGGAAAACCTAAAACTCAAAGATATTGAAGATGAAGTCTTAAAGAGGAAACAGATACTTAGAGGAGCAAGGTTGATAATCTCACTAATTGACACAAGGCTATCTGAAGATGATATAAGAGAGCTTAAGACATTCCTTGACAGCATTGAAGAGGTAAGGTTCTGTGGATTTAAAACAAATTTAAGAGAGAATAGGGATATCTGTACATCCCTTGGAATACCCTGTGATATGCTTAGTGAAAACGTTGAAGGAATGGTGGAATCACTAAAGGTGAAGTTCATTAAGAAAACTCTTCGT
>CAZJFY010000234.1:0-1915 GCA_964545225.1 uncultured bacterium
ATTCATAACTCCTTTAATAGCCATAAATATCTGGGTAAGAGCATCTATATTGCCGAAGGTATAAACTTCCCAAGCCATAATCAGTAACCTCTTTCCATCTGAAGTTGAAAGAGATAGTTGTGGAGTAAGTTGTGCTCTTTCAGAGCCTTATAGAGTGCCAGCTTTAACTCAAGTTGCTTCTGGAGAAAGGAACCGTAAACTCCTTTGACTTCGTTAAGTTTTGCTGAATATCTCTTGTAAGCTTCTTTCTTCAGCTCATCCATTTGCTGAGATAGATTTTCAAAATAAGGTTTCACCTCTTTTGGAAGAACTACCTTTGAAACTTGATTTTCATAATTGCTCAAAAGAGATCTTGAAAACTGTGTTATTCTCGCAAATGACAAATAGGCTACTTGCAGAGCTGCAACTTCTGTGAGCTTATCGATTGTTGTTTCATACACATCAGGCTCATCAAGCACTATTGCACTTTTCAGGAAAGAAATTATTGGAATTTCAAGGTTGTTTACTAAACTAAGTTCATCACTTGTTAGTGCCGTTCCTGAACAACCTGAAGGAGCTGTTGCAGGTCTCCCAAGCGAAATTTTCATCTTATAGCCAATGCAAGCTATAGTATTTCTCACTCTGTTTATGAATGGATCTCCACCTGCAATTTGAGTGCAGCTGTAGGGTTCACCGGTCGTTTCATCAATGTTTTTCACCCAGTAATTGCCTTCTAAAAGCCTATCCAGAATTGCTCGTGCATCTGCGTTTGCTTCAGCACACGCAGGAATTGGAGCTGGAGACGAAGTGTCTTCATCTGCTGCCTTTTTATCATAGTAATCTCCTACAAGAGCACGAACAAAAGGTTCTAAGTATGTATATGCTCCCGCTTTCTCAAAAGCATTATGGAGAAGTGAAGGTTGAAATGAAATAGTTGCTTTAACTTCTTTACCATCGTAGGTAGCAGAGTACTTACTCACAAAATTTTCCATTTGAGTATTGAAGTGCTCTATATAGTCTGCAGCCTTATCAAACCAGGAGTCTGTTACTCCTTTGCTCTGGTCATGTGCTCTCAGAAATCCCATCTTTTGACCAACATATCCAGCTAAAGCCTTTGCAGTCTGGCATTGGTTGAGGTTCATCTGATTTATCTGATTTGACAATTGGTCAAGCCCTTTCAAAATGTTGTCGCACTTTTCGCACAGCGTAGATAATGCCAACTCAAAGGCAAAAGCAGGAGCAACCTGTAAGATTTGCTGAAGTTTCTGAACAAGATAGTCAAAGTTCATATATGAAAAACCACCCATAATTATGTCTATTCCGCCACAACCTGCTTTAAGCTGTGGAGGAGTAAAAGAAAAAGGTTGGATGTTTTCATTAGGAAACCTAATAGAGGCAGAACCACCAATAAAGTAGCCTCTTTCCTGTCCCTGATAGGCTTTAGGCGTTACTGTTGTTAAACTTTGCATTGTATCTTCCATAAACTGAAGCATATCTCCAGCTGGAGCTGGACTTGTTGATAAAAAAACTGCACTCAATATCCCTGCTATTTTCTTTTTCCACTTCATCTTTCACCTCTTAAAACAAGAGTTTTTTCTTTTTGAAGTTCCTCATCGTCAAAGAGACTGTTAATTTCCCACTTCCCTGTCTTGAAATAACGCAAGTAGAGGTAAATTCTTTTGAAAAGCCTTTCTTCTGTAACAAGTCCCGAAGCTATCTTGGCAAATTTAGGTTTGCCGTTTCTATTTCTATAAACAAGAACAATAGTTGGAGTTGTCTCGACCCTAAACCTGTCAAACATTACAGGATTAATAGAACAGTTTGGATAAGAAGGAACACAGACATTATTAGTAACCGTTTTAACAGCTATGCCATAGTCAACTGATAGAAACTTCAAAATTCTTGACTGCTCTTCACAGAAAGGACATTCAGCAGA
>CAZJFY010000235.1:0-1910 GCA_964545225.1 uncultured bacterium
TTTCAAATCTCGGTCTCTTAGGTTTAATGTTCTTTGCAGGACTTGAGACAGATCCGGAACTTGTGAGAAAAAACCTTCTGAAAAGTCTCTTTATAGGTTTTTGTTCTTACTTTTTTCCTCTCGTAAGTATTTTTTATGTTACTCACTACATTCTAGGATATTCTTTTGAAGCTTCACTTCTCATAGGAATTGCACTTTCTACAACCTCTCTGGCTCTTGTTTATCCTCTTCTTAAAGAAAAGAGAATGCTCCAGCTTCCCGCCGGACAGGTTCTTCTTGCAGGAGCTATGATTGTTGACATTTCCAGCATGTTGACAATGAGCTTTCTCTTTGAAGGGATAAATGTTTATAACCTTCTATTTTCTGTTGCCCTTCTGTTGCTTCTTATCAGACTTCCCAAATGGGGAGAGGAGCTTTTTGAGAGATACGCAGGAAACCAGATAGAGTTTAGAACACGTTTTATCATTGTGATTTTGATAGCTCTTGGTTTCCTTTCGGAAACAGTTCATATAAATGAGGCTGTTCTTGCATTTACAACAGGAATTTTCTTTGCAGAGTTTTTCAGGAAAGATAGTTTGACTGAGAAGAAGATAAGAGCCATTATTTTCGGTTTTCTTGCTCCATTTTTCTTCTTCAAGGCAGGATATACAGTAAAACTTTCTGTAATTTCTTTGAAAGTTATTTTCCTGTCGCTTCTCCTCGGAACAATTGCTTTTGTAACAAAGTACATTGGAACTGTCTATGCGACGATAAACTTTTTCAGGGGAACTGTTTATAAGCTTGCAGGACTCTTTTTCAACATGAGATTGACTTTTGGAATCGTTGCTTCACTTTTTGGACTGAAAGCAGGAATAATTGATGAGGAAACGTATGTAGCGTTGCTTTTAGTAATAATTACAACTTCTTTTGTCTCTTCAATAGTATCCAACAGAATGCCTTACGAAGTAGAAGGAGACATACTGGGAGATATCTTTAAGATTTAAAGATTTTCCTCAAGATCAGGAGTTTATCAAAAACTTATTTTATAAGGTTCAGGATTTCTTTCCTTATTTTCCAGAGAATTTCCTCGTTTGTTATCTTTTTATACTCCATATCCGTTATGTAGAAACTGTCTATTACTCTATTACCTTCTGTGGTAATGATAGCCCTTCTCAAACGGGTTTTCATATCAAGGAGAACTTTTGTTATTGCGTAAAGAACACCCAACCTGTCGTAAGTTGAGACCTCAACGATCGTGTATCTATCGGAAGTCTTGTTATCTATTTTTACCTTGTTTGCAGGAAGAGGAACACTTTTTCTAAAACTCTTTGACTTCATCAGATCCTGCGGCAGGTCTTCAGGATCAAATTCGCCAAGATAGAGCTTTTCAAGGATTTCCTCAAATTTTTTCACTCTATCGCAGGAAAGTACCTCTCCTGCTACTGTCGAAACGTGAATTGTGTAAACCATACACTCACAGTCATCCTCTATAGCTCTGTTTATGTTGGCTCCCTTTATGTTTATTCCAAGGTAAGAGAGAATTCCCGCAATCTTATTGAAAAGTCCTCTCCTGTACTTTGTAACTATAGTCAGCTTTGTGAAACCTATGTCCGGATAGCTCTCGTGGTAAACTGCATATTCCTTCCCTTCTTTTCTTATCCCTTTCATTAAAATGAGATGCCTGGCAATTTCGTCCGATGGATAGGTAATCAGATAATCCCTATCAGCATTTCCAAAGAATCTTTCCACAGATTCCGGACGAATCTTTCCGTAGAGAAGCCTTTTAACTTTCTCTTTCCTTCTTTGAAGCTTTTCAGATATAAGCTCTTCGACACTCTTTCCTTCAACAAACAGGGAAAGAGTAACGTTATAAAGTTTCCAGAGGAGGGAACTCTTCCAGTTGTCCCATGCTCCGGGACCTACAGCCTTAA
>CAZJFY010000236.1:0-1904 GCA_964545225.1 uncultured bacterium
TTCTTAAAACCCTGTTTGCCTCTTTAAAGGCTTTTGCAATGTCCATCCACTGATATGAGAAATTTGAAACAACAAGCTCAAAGGAACCGCTTAGAAAGGGAAGTACCTCACCATCTCCACAAACTATTTTTACACCCCTTTCAGAACATAATCTGCACATTGAAAATGATACATCAATACCAATTGCTCCTAACCTTTCAGCTATCTTACCGGAACCAGAACCTACATCAAGAATAAGTCCTGAAGGAATCTTCTTGAGCATACTAAGAAGGGTAACTCCAACTTTACTCTGAATAACGGAAAGCTCATCATACGCCTTTGCTTTTAATGAAAAATTCTTTGCTACTGCTTTCTTATACTCCATAAGCACCTTTTAGGTTATACTTAAAGTTAAACTTACAATGGAGAATATATGAGCTGGATCAAGAGAAGGAAAACGAAAACCATTAAAATCGGAAATGTAAAGATTGGAGGGGAAAATCCAGTTGCAGTTCAATCAATGACCAATACATTTACCGAAGATGTTGAAACAACGGTAATCCAGATAAAGGAACTTGAAAGGGTTGGATGTGAAATTGTCAGAGTTGCTATCCCAAACATCAATGCAGCAAACTCCCTTCCAGAAATCAAAAACAGGGTAAAAATCCCGATAATTGCAGATATACACTTTGATTATAAACTTGCGCTTCTGGCAATAGAAAATGGAGCAGATGGCATTAGAATAAACCCCGGAAACATCGGAAGCGAGTGGAAAGTGAAGGAAATTATAAAGCTTGCAAAAGAAAAAGATATCCCAATTAGAATTGGGGTTAACGCCGGCTCTTTACCCAAAGAAATCCTCAACAAATATGGAAGTCCAACTCCGGAAGCACTCTCTGAAACAGCAAAGAACTACATGAAGTTTTTCGAAGATAACGAATTCACTAACATGAAGTTCTCCTTAAAAGGATCAGATGTTAAAACAACAGTAATTGCAAACAAGCTATTCTCTGAAGGTAATACCTATCCAATACACATTGGAATAACGGAGGCAGGACCTCTTATATCTGGAACTGTTAAATCCTCAGTAGGCGTAGCCATCTTACTTTATGAAGGGATTGGAGACACAGTAAGAATTTCTTTATCAGCACATCCAAAAGAGGAAGTGAAAATTGCTTACAAAATACTTGGCGCCCTTGAAATAAGGAGGAGGGGAATTGAAATAATATCCTGTCCGACTTGCGGCAGATGTTGCGTTGATGTCTTGGGGATAGCAAAAGAGGTAGAGGAGAAGCTTGAACACATTTCAAAACCGTTAAAAGTTGCCGTTATGGGTTGTGCAGTTAACGGACCAGGAGAAGCTGTATTTGCAGACGTTGGAATAGCCGGTGCCGAAAACTTCTTCCTCCTGTTCGTTAAGGGAAGGGTTGTTGAAAAGCTTTCTCCGGATAAAGCAGTAAGTAGATTGGTAGAGGAGGTTGAAAAATTAGCTAATGAGGAAAAGAGTTAAAGTCTTTATAGATGAGATGAAACTTCACGTACACTGTGGAGTTTATAAAGATGAAAGAGGTATTGGGGTTGATGCAAAACTTTCCGTTGAAGTTGAATCGGATGAGTTCGTTGATTATGAAAAGCTTTATCAGGTAATCAAAAAAGTATCAAATGGAGAATTTGAATATATAGAAACACTTCTTGAAACAATAGCCAAAGAGATATTCAAAATCTGGAAAGTCAAAGTGCTAAAATTGAGGCTATATAAAATGAGTTTGCCCTTTGAAAACACAATGAAATCAGCAGGAGTGGAAATTGTATGGGAGGTTCACAACAGTTGCTAAATAGTGAACATTAGTGTATATTTATGTATATGATAAGTTCAATGCTATTGAGTGCACAGCAGATAAAAGAACTTTTTGGTATTCACAGGA
>CAZJFY010000237.1:0-1898 GCA_964545225.1 uncultured bacterium
CATAGTAACTGGCGAGGAGATGAGACATCTTGGAAAGCTCTATCAGGAAGATATAAGGGAAACCTTCTTTTCCGCTTTATCAGAGGTCAAATGGCATGGTAGGGAAGCTGAGAAATACGAAGGATGGTTTAACGGTAGTATAGCTGTTGTTCTCTCATGGGCACTTGCTGACAGAATAGACAAAATCCTCAAAGAAAAAGGAATTGAGATAGTTGATAACTCTTACAGCTCAAGGATGAAAGTTCATTCCCTTAACTATCTGATAGCTGAAGCTCTGGAGGGAATTCTCCTTGAAGAATGGAATGGCATAAAAGCAGATGATTTGAAGCTTTTTGATGCAATCATCGGGAAAACAAGATTCAATGCAGTTTTTGTATTTAAACCTGAGAATCTGGAACTGCCTGTAAGTCCAATGAGAATAAAGCTTCTCCAGCGTTAAACCATATAAGAGGAGGTGAAGAGAGGTGAAGAAGTGGCTGAAGAAGAAACTGGAAGAGAAGAAAGAAAAACTGAGGGAAAAACAAACGGAGTTAAAAGCTCTGTTTGCTGCATGGGTTGCAGTGTTCTGGGCGACTCTTCCAGCTATGGCAGACACAAGTAAAGGAACAGAGTTTCAGTCCCTTTACGACAAGCTACTGGCGTATGTTCAGGGACTGCCAGGAATCATGTTTGCCATTGGGATTTTGCTTTTTGGAGTTTACCGCTCTTTCTTCGCTGGAGCTGGACCAATGTATTTCTTCGGATCTGCCATAGCTGCAGCTGCGATTTTCATCGTTCCAAATATCGCTGCAAACGCTGGAGGAGCAACTTTCTAATCACAGAGGGGACTTTGTGTCCCCTCTTTTACCCCGGAGGTATAGATGGAAAGTAGAGTACCGAGAACAGTTGATAGACCGCCACTGTTTTTGAACTGGGAAGCAGATGAAGTTGGTCCTGCTCTGGTAGGACTGATTATGGGCATCATAACAAAGGCTTATATCCTGATATTCATGGGAATTGCTGCAACAAAAATCATTGTTACAGCAAGAGAAAAGGGGATGGAAGCACTTATTACCCACTGGGCATACAAGAAGGGAATTTTCACTTCCAAAAGTAAAAAACTTACTCCAGGACACATAACGAGGTTTTACCAATGAAAGTGCAAAAGTTTCTGAGTGATTTCAAAAACACAAAAGCTACTAATAACTTTTTGAGACTTTTAGTCCTTGTTCTTACAGGAACTGTCATAGTCGAAGGTACCTTAATGCTAAAAATGATGGATAAGCAAAAAGTTATCGTCGTTCCCTTGAATATTGATAGGAAGTTCTCTGTTACGGGAACAACTGCCTCTCCTGAATATATCGAAATGATGGTCAGACAGTCTATTTATCTTAAAGAAAACTTTACTCCTGAAACAGTTAAAGAAAACTTTGAAGCATTTTTAACTCTCATTTCTCCAGACTACTACCATCAGGTCGAGACAGATCTACTTGCTCAGGCAGAAAAATATGCCAGGTATCACGTTTCACAGGTTTTCTTCATAAAGGACATAGTTATCAGAAAAAACAATACGGCAGAAGTAAAAGGTATCAGGAAAACTTTTGTCAGCGACAAACTGGTAAAGCAAGAGTCTGTAGCTCTAAAGATTGCATTCAGGGTAAAAAATGGAAGATTTGAGGTAACTGGATATGAAGAAGTTGCTAAAAACGGCAATTCTTAGTCTTTTGTTTTGTGCCAATTCTTTTGCTCTTCAGATAGTTGAAGAATCCACTAATTACCAGACTGTTGATATTTCTCTACGGGATTTAAACAGAATTACCTGCAGTGGAGGGAAACTTTCTAAGGTTATCTACTCAAAAGAAAAAGGAATTATGATCCAGCAGGTAGGAAGCGACTTCTATGTGAAAGTAATTCCTGTT
>CAZJFY010000238.1:0-1891 GCA_964545225.1 uncultured bacterium
GTAGTAGTCAAGAGTTCTTTCGGGTGTTCCTTTATAAATTTTTGTAACGTAAAAGTAACTTACAGAAAGTAGCACGTAGAGAAGAAGATATGTTGTTACATTGAATGGAAGTGCAAAAACCGGAAGTCCATAGCTTTCCCAGAAGACTTTTGCTCCATCAACAACAGGAACTGAAAGAACCGCCGAAATGATAGCAAACTTGTAACTTCTCAGAGAGGGAATAAGAAAAACTCCACCTATAGCCATTGATAAGAGGATATAGTTAAAAGCAGCAGTGTCGGTGAAAGCCTGATAGAAGGACCCGGTGAAAAGAGCTTTAGTTATAACTCCAGACAGATAACCTATTACTGAAAGAAGGGCGAGAATCCTCGAAACCGAAAGTAGAAGAAGGAAAATAATAATTCCTTCAAATGCAGTAGGCATAAAGAAAATCGCCCCCAACGATTTAAAGTAACCATCAAGCACTAAAGGTAGATTTACAGGAATCAGACTTTGAAAGTGTGGATAATGCGGATAGAGACTGCCTACAAAAAGGTTAGAAAATTTCGAAGAAGCCAAGTATAGAAGAGAACTTACTATGACGAAAGGAACGCTAAGGACAGGAAGTTTCAGGTAGTAAGAGAAAAGACTCGAGAGAGTATAGGTAAGCAGGAAAGTAAGAATTCCGGCTATTGAAAAGAAAAAAAGGCTTAAGAAGTTAACCTTAAATAGATAACCAAGAGAAAGCCCTACAAGAAGTGGATTGTAAATATAGTAATCAAGTCTCAAAAACTCATCCTTAAAACCGATAAGCCTTGCAAAAATGTAGGCTGAAACTACCGCCGTAAAGCCGCCAATTCCGAGATTCGGATTTATAAAAGTGAGAAGGAGAAGGATAGCTCCTCCCACAAAGTTCGAGTTAAACAGAACTGCAGAATAACTCTTTAAAATCGGAAGGGCATATCTTCTGACACTCATTGTAACTTCAGCCTCTCCGGAAGTTTTTCTCTTCCAACAATGTCTGACAGATCTTCAGCCTCACGGATGAGGTCAATTTTTTCGTTTTCTCCAATCAAAACCACAGCGGGTCTGTAGCGAATGAACTGCATCCACTGTGTAACGTTGTAAGCTCCTACCGGAGAAACGATCAATCTTGTTCCCCTTGGAAGAGGTGGAAGATAAGCTAAATCGTCAACCACATCTATATTCATACATAGAGGACCGTAGAGAATGCACGACTCTGTTGGTCCCTGAACTTCTCTGTCTATCTCTATGTTGAAGTGGTACCAGAAAGCTGTAAAGAGAATGTTTACCCCAGCGTCAAGGACATAAGCTTTCCTTCCATCCGGCATCCTTTTAGCAGCATGAACGGTTGTAATTAAATAACCAGCTTCGTCAACTATAGCCCTTCCACTTTCAATTATGAGTTTTGGATAGTCTCCGGGTCTTAAACTGGAAAGAAGAGCATTGCAAACTCTCTCTGCAAACTCATCAATTGAGGGAATTGCAACATCTGGTGGAAGATAAATTCCTTTTAGTCTGTTTTTTGAAGGAAAACCTCCTCCAATATCAATGTATTCAATCTTAAAGCCAAACTCATCTTCAATCTTGTAAGCAAATTCAACCATTTTTCTGACTTCGTTTTCATAAGCTTTCGGTTCTAAGATAAACGTTCCTATGTGGCAGTGAAGACCGTTAAGTTCAATCTTTCCCCCTGAAGCGATCCTCTTTACAGCGCCCCATGCCTGACCGTTTTCAAGGTTAAAGCCGAATCTGGTCCATTGGGGATGAATTCCTGTATCCATATTGAGTCTTATCCCGGCTTTAACCTTTAATCCAAGCTCGTCAGCAACCTGTTCAAGATCTGCTATTTCCTCAAGATGATCAATGTTTATCCTTGCTCCATCGGCAG
>CAZJFY010000239.1:0-1889 GCA_964545225.1 uncultured bacterium
ATGTCTAAGGCTGTAGGGTGCTTAACTTTAAAGTCTTCCACTCTGAAACATTTAGAGTCTGCCAGATAGCCTTTTAAGTAATTTTGCAGCTGCTTCTTTAAGTCCTTCATCTGGCGTTGTCCTCTCTATTCTCACAGAAGCTTTGAACTTTTGGGCAATACTCTGATCTCGTAACAGAATCTCTTGGAGGCTTCTATCAAGCCTCATACTTGTAATTATATATCCTTTCTGAGAAATAACCACCAGCCACTTTAATTTGCTACTGTATAACACCTTATCCCAAAGACCTTTCTCTCCTGTCCACCCTTCGTAGTAAGCCGAAGTTGCATTAGCAATAGCTTCCAAGGTCTTTCTAAGGTAATCCTTCCAGTCACCAGGCTTGATGTGTCCCCGGTTAGTTCTATGTTCTAAATGTTTCTCTAATTCTCTCTCGCTTACAAAAAGGGATTTGAACCCTTCTAATGGCTTATCTATGGAGAATTCATCTATCTTTCTGCGAAAAGCTTCCTCTATTTGCCTTTTCTTTTCTTCAACTTTTTCCACCTTTGAAAGCAAGCTTTTGACTTCCTCGTATTCTTCGCACCAATCATCTTCAAAATTCCTTCCGCACATCTTTTAGCTTTCTCCAGAACTTTATTTTTCAGCCCGTATTTTACAGTCCTTTTAGCCATAGAGTCTGTAAGCTTCTACCAGCTCTCCAGCTATTTTGCTCAAATCTCAATCCCTTTCAGTTATCAGGACATTTCAATCAGGTTATTGACCAAAGAAAACTTGACATTTCTGGAACCTCATGCCATTATTACACTATATGTTATATCTGAGGTAGATAGTGATTAAATCATTCTTGGACAAGGAAACCCGGAATATATTTGTGAGTGGAAGATGTAAATCTCTTCCTGCTGGAGTCTGCCTGATAGCAAGGAGAAAGCTGTTTCAAATTGACAAAGCTAAAATTCTCAGTGATTTAAAAGCTCCTCCCGGGAACAGATTGGAGGCTTTAAAAGGAAGTCTAAAAGGATTCTACAGCATACGAATTAACAAGCAATACAGGATTATATTTAGGTTTGAAGGTGGTAATGCTTATGATGTTGCAATTGTTGATTATCACAAATAACCTGATAAAGGAGTTCGACAATGGTTATCAAGCTTAGTAAGTTGGAGAAAGTAATAGAAAAAGGGGAGAATTACCCTGCTGTTGATATACTGGAGCTTGAAGCTCCACCTGTTCACCCAGGGGAAGTTTTAAGAGAAGAGTTTCTAAAGCCTCTTGGTTTAACCCAATCTCAATTAGCGAAAGAATTAGGAGTTAGTTTTAGAGCAGTTAATGAACTTGTGAATGAGAAAAGATCCGTCTCTCCGGAAATGGCTATAAAGCTTGCAAAAAGGTTTGGAACTTCTCCTCAGTTCTGGTTAGGACTTCAAATGGATTATGATTTATGGAAAACAGCTAAAAGGATGAAAATGGCAAGCGTTAGATAGGATAATTATAAGGTGGTAAGAACCATGGAGAAGTACAATATATCTAAAGATTCTTATCGCCGATGAGTTTGAAGTAAAGTCCTTCATGGTATTGGTAAAAAACTGGATACCCCCTACGTAAGCGAGAAGAAACTCAAGTTGAGACAAAACTTGAACGTGAAGTAGTTTTAATCCCTTTCAGTTATTAGGACATTTTAAGTTTCAACCTCTGGAAAGCTTTTCCTTGAGAACAGAGCAAGAAAATGGGGGAAAGTGACAGGTTTGTTTTAAACAACGGGAATTTTGAAACGAAAAAATGGAGATCTGTTTTGGGATTTGGAGAAAATAGAAAGCCAGCAGAAGTTGTCGGGATTAGGTGGTTTTGGTGGAGAGAGAATGTTTAGCTATTTTTACGATGTCTTCAAGGAAGG
>CAZJFY010000240.1:0-1873 GCA_964545225.1 uncultured bacterium
GTAAAAACAATGATAACGAGACCATTATCAATTTTGACCTTGAAGTCTTACGAGCGGAAGGAGATTTCACAGGAAGACCTGGGTATCTCTTTCGCCCGGATGATGTAGTGAAAGTTGAAGCCATAGAAAAAACTGAAAGGAGGGAACAATGAGCAGCAACATCCAGGAACTTTATAGAGAAATGAATGTCGCAGTGAAAAACATGAGGAAGTATGGAGGCGACTGGGTAAGAATCCTGGCGGATCTGATAGAAAAATCAGACCCTCACAATTTAATGAGAATTCGCAACTGTTTTGCGGATGTTATAGAAGAATACTTATCCTTCGGAGAGTAACCAGCATTTCTAAAAAATCCAGTAAACCAAAGGAGGGTTAATCATGCCTGCAGCCGTAGAAGAAAAAAAAGACGTAAAGATTCTTGTTGTTGAAGGAAAGGAATTTACTCTCGATGACATTGAAGTTTATCTAAGAACCTGTGTTGACACAAGACGTGTCAACGTAACCCGTGAAGACATAGAAACATTTTTCGCTTACTGCAAGGCAAAAGGTCTTAATCCCTGGGACGTTCATTTTATCAAGTATAAAAACGAGGATAAGCCAGTCATAGTCGTTTCAATTCACGCCTTGCTGAAACGTGCAGAAAGCACTGGAAGGCTAAAAGGACTTGAAGCGGGAGTAATAGTTCAAAAAGATAGCAAGATTGAGTACAGGAAAGGTTCACTTGTTCTTCCTGGAGAATCCCTCATTGGTGGTTGGGCTAAAGTCTGGAAAGAAGGAATAGAGAAGCCGTTTGAAACGGCAGTTTCTATGACTGAGTATCGTAGGGACAACATGCCCAACTGGAAGAAAATGCCTGCCACTATGATCAGAAAAGTTGCGTTAGCGCACTGTTTAAGAGAAGCATTCCCGAATGAGTTAGCAGGCATCTACGCAACCGAGGAAGAATGGGAACAGGAACATGCTGGAGAAGTGGAAGTAAATGAGTCCTCCCCTGGTAAAGAACAGCAGGAAGAGAAAAAGCAAGAAGAGGAAGAGATAGAGGAACCAAAAGTTGACCAGAGAACCCTCAAAAAGCTCAAACTCACAGCCAGAGGGTTTTATGGAATCTCCAAGAAGGGTGATTCAGGACACGAAGAGTTTATCAAGGATTTAAGAGAGAAATACGGCGTTCATGCACCTGAAGCGCTTACACAAAGAGAAGCCGAGGAGTTTATCAAGTGGATGGAAGATAAGAACAAAAAATACACAAACGATTTACTATCTCTGAATCAGGAGGAGTAAGATGGGTTCTTTGATAGATAGCCAGGGCAAGCTTCGGCTTGCCCCTTCAAGAATCAATCTTTACAACCGCTGCCCTTACGCTTTCTATCTTAAGTATATCAAAGAAATACGCCAACCTTCGGCGTCCTTCTTTATACTCGGAAGAGCAGTTCATTTTGCATTTGAGGAATATTACCGTGTAAAAGCCGAAGGAAAACAATCTTCTCTTGAAGAAATCAAGGATGTTTTCTCTCTTGGTTTTGAGGCGGACTGGAGTGAAGCAGAAATAGACACAGGAATTGAAGACATAGGAGAAGTTGAAAAAGGAGCTATTAAGGATGAAGGTATTAAGCTCATTGGGACTTACTTTCCTGTTGCTGAGGAAATCATTCCTTCAGAGGTAGAGAAGTGGGTTTCAGCAGAAATTGGGAATGGCATTGTTCTATTCGGAAAGTTTGACCTTATTACAGAAGAAGGCAGTATCATTGATTTGAAAACCTCAAAGAGAAAGAAATCAAAGGTTGATGGAGCTTCACAGATCCAGCTTGAAATCTATAAGCTTGCAACCGGGCAGGACGGAAAGTGCTACGTCCACAACATCATCAAAAAGAAGA
>CAZJFY010000241.1:0-1871 GCA_964545225.1 uncultured bacterium
GTCATAGATTATCTCACAGACCATTTGAGATTTCGGGAGGTGAGCAGCAGAGAACCGCTGTTGCAAGAGCTTTAGTTACATCTCCCGAACTTGTTTTAGCCGATGAGCCAACAGGAAACCTTGATACTGAGTCCTCAATGAAACTGATAGAGCTAATGCTAAAATTGAACAGGGAGACAGGAACAACTTTCTTTATAGCAACACACAATAGAGAGCTGGAAAAGTTTGCAGATAAGGTATACTTTATAAAGGACGGTAAGTTAATTGAATAAACTACTTTAAAGAGGTGATGCTACATGTTTGAAAAGTTCACTCAAAAAGCAAGACAAATTATAATCAAATCAAAAGAGGAAGCGGTTGCTTTAAGGACGGACTATCTTGGAACAGAACACCTGCTTCTTACTCTGTTGAGGGAAGATGAAATTACAAACCAGATATTGAGCAGGTATAACATATCAAAAGTAAGAATTCAGGAAATCATTATTTCACAGATACAACCAGCCTTTGATGAAGTTGATATTAACACAATAACCTTCACAACAGAGGCAAGAAGAGTCCTTGAACATGCACTTGAGGAATCAAAGATACTTGGCCATGCTTATGTCGGTCCCGAACATATACTCATAGCCCTTGCGAAAGAGCGACTTGGCCTTGCTGGAAGAATCCTCAGAAGCTACGGACTTGACCACTACACATTGAGAAGGGAAGTTTCAAACCTGATGAAAGGAATCTCAAGAGACAAGAAAAGCGTAAGAAAGAGCAATACGCCCAACCTTGACAAATTTGGACTTGACCTAACAAAGCTCGCAGATGAAAACAAGCTCGATCCAGTAATAGGAAGGCAGAATGAAATTGATAGAGTGATACATATCCTTGCAAGGAGAAGGAAAAACAATCCAGTACTTATTGGTGATCCCGGTGTAGGTAAAACAGCTATTGTGGAAGGATTGGCTATAAAGATCTCAAATGGAGAAGTTCCAGACAAGCTTAAAAACAAGAGAATTGTTGCACTTGACATGGCTTCCCTCATTGCTGGAACGAAGTACAGAGGTCAGTTTGAAGAAAGGTTGAAAGCAGTTGTAAAAGAGCTTGAAGGGAATAAGGATGTAATCCTCTTCATTGATGAAATCCACACACTTGTTGGAGCCGGAGCAGCTGAAGGTTCAATGGATGCATCAAACATACTTAAACCTTCTCTCTCAAGAGGAACTATTCAGGTAATCGGAGCAACAACAATAGATGAGTACAGAAAGTACATTGAAAAGGATGGAGCACTTGAAAGAAGATTCCAGCCTGTAATGGTTGATGAACCATCAATTGAAGACAGTATAGAAATCTTGAAAGGACTGAAACAAAAGTTTGAGGAATTCCACAATGTTGAAATAACAAATGAAGCTATTGAAAGAGCTGTAAAGCTTTCTGTAAGATACATAAATGATAGAAAGCTCCCAGACAAGGCAATAGATATCATTGACGAAGCAGGGGCAAAAGCTCAGCTGAAATTTGGAAGTAAACCATCAGAACTCAAAAAACTTGAAGATGAAATAAACAGAATAAAAGCCCTTAAAGAAGAAGCCCTTGCAATGGCTGAGTATGAAAGAGCCCATGAGTTGAAAAAGAAGGAAATCTCACTCACAACCCAACTTGAAGAGCTTAACAGGAATTGGCTTGCTGAAAAGAAAGCTGAGAAACCTGTAATAACTGAAAGGAACGTCGAGGAGATAGTGGCTTTGTGGACAGGAATTCCTGTTCAACAGCTCCACGAGAAGGAAACCGAGAAACTCTCAAGGCTTGAGGTTGAACTTCATAAAAGAGTCGTTGGTCAGGATGAAGCGGTATCCGCCGTTGCAAGAGCAATCAAAAGGTCAAGG
>CAZJFY010000242.1:0-1870 GCA_964545225.1 uncultured bacterium
AAAAAAATCAGAAGTACTGGGAAAAGATTGGAAAGGTTGAACCCGATGATATTAAAAACCTATCAGATATTAAAAATTTCCCCTTTCTAACCAAAGAGGAGCTGAGACAGAACTACCCATTTGGATTAGCTTGCGCTGACAACAACGAGTTCATAAGGTTTCACATGTCTTCCGGAACAACCGGAACTCCTGTTGTGAACCCTTACACAGCTTCAGATGTTGAGCAGTGGAGTGAAATTATGGCACGCTGCCTGTGTGCAGCAGGTCTCACATTTAAAGATGTTCTCCAGATAACTCCATCTTTTGGACTCTTTAACGGAGGATTTGGCTTTCACTACGGAGCGGAAAAGCTTGGGTGTTTTGTAGTTCCTATAGGTCCAGGAAGATCCCTGTTACAGCTAAAATTTATCAAAGACTTCAGGACAACTGCCATAGCTGGCATTGCATCATACCCATTAAGACTGTTAGAAGTCGCCAAGGAAGAAGGATTTGATTTTAAGGAAACCTCACTAAGGATTGGTATATTTGGTGCTGAAGTGTGGAGTGAAGAACTGCGCCGTTACATTGAAAAAGAGATGGGAATTGAAAGCTTTGACATTATTGGAATGACAGAAACAGGTGGTGTTGGACTTGGAATTGACTGTAAAGCCCACTCAGGAATACACATATGGGAAGATCACTACATCGTTGAAGTTGTTGACCCTGAAACCGGAGGAACCCTCCCGGATGGGAAAGAGGGAGAACTCGTTATAACAACCCTGACAAGGGAAGGATTACCTCTCATAAGGTATAGAACGAGGGATATAACAAAAGTCATTTCCCGAGAAAGGTGTGATTGCGGGAGAACCCACATAAGGATAGACAGGATAAAGGGTAGAACTGATGATATGTTGAAGGTTAAAGGTATTTGCTTTTATCCAAGGCAGATTGAAGAGATTATCATGAAATACCCGGAAATCCTCCCCAATTACCAGATAATAATTGGAAAAGTTGAAGGAAAGGACACTGTAGAGCTTATAATAGAGTCAGATAAACAGGACACGCATCTGAAGGAGAGAATAGAGGAGGAAATATTCAGTCTCTTAGGACTTCACATAAAGGTAACGCTAAAGAGAAAGGGAGAGCTCCCAAGGAACGAGGGAAAAGCTGTGAGGGTTAAAAAAATAAACTAAAGAGGAGGAGTGGGAGATGAGAAAAACCTTATTCATTGGAACCGCTTTTGTTCTTGCGTCAACCCTGCACACTTTTGCAGGTGATCCCGAAATTGAACAGCTCAAGCAGATGATTCAGCAGATGAGAAGTGAGCTTCAGGAAATTAAGAGCGAAAACCAAAAGCTAAAAGAAGAGATAATAAAGCTCAAAGAGGGAAAAACTGCAGTTGCAAAAGGAGCTTCCTTTAAAAGTAAAACCGGAAAGAAGGTTGACTTTTACGGTTACTTTAAAATTGATGCAGCTTACTCAGACTCAAAAGCTGTAGGTAAGGATTACATACTGTTTGCCCTTCCTGAAAGCGATGACAACGACAATGATTTTAACCTCAACTTTAGACACAGCAGGTTTGGTTTCAACATCAGGACGAAAGAGAATGACTATGACATCCTTGGGAAGTTTGAATTTGATTTTTATGGAGATTATTCTGGAACAGATAACCCCAACAAACAGGGCATAAGAATAAGAAGAGCGTTCATCCAGATTGGAAAGGATGACTGGTCAATCCTTGCCGGTCAGGAGTGGATGCTCATAGCACAGCTTTATCCTCACCTTTCAAACTTCCCATCAGGTGCACTTATGGGCAACATCGGTTACAGAATTCCGCAAATCAGATTTACAAAGCTGTTTAAAGGGGAATCGGGAACTTTCAAGTTTCAAG
>CAZJFY010000243.1:0-1867 GCA_964545225.1 uncultured bacterium
GAAAGCATTAAAGAAAAGATAGAAAAAAAGCTTTTAGAAATTGAGGAAAAACTTTTCAGATAAAATACTTTCTATATCTTATAATTCCAGCTTCTATCCTTACAAAAGCCAAGCTTTTCCTGTCAAACTTAGAAAGGTCTATACCTAACTTTTCGGCAACTTTCCAAACAACAGGCAAAGGTTCAGGATTGGCCTTTTCCCAAAACGGCCTTAATTCCCTTAAAAGTATATTAACAGTAACTGGGCCTATTCCATAAAATTCAAGAAGGCGATTTTCAAGGTCTTTACTGTCGCTGGATACCTCATGAAGCTTGTTCAAACTACCTCCATATTTTTCAATTAGAAACTCACAATCCCTGAGTATCTGATCCGACTTCTTTCCATCATACCTAACATAGCCCCCTTCCCTCATCACAGGATAAACAAGAAAAGACCAACCAGCTTTTAAAATCTTCCTTGGGGTAAGAAGCTTATACTTCTCAAAGGCTCTATATGTATTCTTGGCAATAGTTTCAGATATTCGGCTTCCGAAAAGAATGCTTGCTAAAAACCATTTAAAAATCTCCCTATCAGTTCCCTTTGAAAGGTCTATGCCAAGCTCTTCTGAGTACAACTGAGCATTTTTAACATCATCAACAGTTATCACCCTAACCTCATAAAATATTGTACTTTGACAATCTATACCTCAGTTCCCTTAAACTTAAACCTAAAAGTTCTGCAGCCTTTTCCTTGTTACTCCCTGAAATTTCCAAAGCCTGACGTAAAAGCTGAACCTCAATTTCCCTAAGGGTCTCCTTTAAATTTAATCCTTCCTTTGGAATACTTAAAGAAACCTGTTGAAACGCTGATCCACAATAACTGCAATCAATTCTTCCTCCGTCAGACATAATAACTTCCCTTTCTACGATGTTTCTCAGTTCCCTTACATTCCCCTTTAAAGGATGAGACATTAAATATTCGATAAACTCTGTATCAACTTTCTCTATTCTTTTTCCGTACTTCTTTGAAAAAACCCTTATGAAGTGCTCCACAAGAAGCGGAATATCCTCTCTCCTCTGCCTTAAAGGAGGAACTTTAACAACAAACCTTGATAACCTATAATAGAAATCCTCCCTGAAATTTCCTCTTTCTATTTCCTTCTCAATATCCTTATTCGTTGCAGCTATAACCCTAACATCAACAGGTTCACCTTCACTGCTTCCCAAAGGTCTCACTTCCCTTTCCTCAAGAAACCTCAAAAGCTTCGCTTGAAGGTTCAATGGCATATCTCCTATTTCGTCAAGGAAAAGCGTTCCTCCATTAGCAGCTTTTATCAACCCAATTCTATTTGAAGTTGCTCCTGTAAAAGCTCCCTTCTTATAGCCAAAGAGTTCACTTTCAAGAAGCTCAGACGGTAAACTTGCACAGTTTATTGCTACAAAAGGACCCCTATTTCTCTTGCTTAACCTATGAATTTTTCTTGCTACAACTTCCTTTCCTGTTCCACTCTCACCAACAATTAAAACATCAACATCGTAAGGAGCAATTTTCTTTATGGTTTCTTTCAGCTTCAATATAATTGGAGAATTGCCAACGAATTCTTCACTTTCACCTTCCTCTTTTTCTTGAAGCTTCTCTTCAAGAACAAGCTTCTCCTTTACATTCCTTACTATTAACTTCAGCTCCGCTAAATTGAAAGGTTTTGTAATGTAATCGTAAGCTCCAAGCTTCATTGCCTCAACTGCAGTATTTGATGAAGCAAATGCAGTAATTATCACAGACTCAACGCTTAAACCTCTTTCATTAATGAACCTCAAAATATCCATCCCGGTACCATCTGGAAGCTTCAGATCAACAAGGGCAAAAAGAACAGGTTCATTTTTCAGCA
>CAZJFY010000244.1:0-1864 GCA_964545225.1 uncultured bacterium
ACCTCCTCCTTAAAAGTGTTTAGCAGCAAGGGGATTTTAGCATTTATAGTAGAATTAGGTAGGAAACCCAATAGAAAAGGGGACAATCATGGAAATTCCTGTAATGTTCATTTTTCTTCTGGTATTCGCCGTTTTCCTTATTGCAATCTCTGTAAAAATTGTGCCTCAGAAACAAGCATGGATCATTGAACGGCTTGGAAAGTATCACAGAACTCTTGAAGCAGGACTTCACTTTCTCATTCCAATAATTGACTCTATCCGGGCAAAGGTAAACCTTAAAGAACAAGTCCTTGATATTCCTAAACAGGAAGTGATTACCAAAGATAACGTTGTCGTTAGAATAGATGCGGTTTGCTACTACACAGTTGTAAAGCCTGAAGCTGCTGTTTATAACATTGAAGGTCTTGAATATGCAATTGTTCAAACCATTCAAACAAACCTGAGAGATATTGTTGGTGGAATGGATCTTGATGAAATTCTTTCTTCCCGTGAAAAAATAAATGCAAAAATTAAAGAAGTCCTTCAGGGAGCCTCTGTAAGTTGGGGAATTTTGATAAACAGGGTTGAAGTAAAAGAAATTGAACCTCCAGCGAACATTGTTGAAGCGATGAGTATGTTGATTGAGGCAGACAGGAAAAAGAAAGCAATGATTACGGAAGCTGAAGGCAAAAAGAGAGCTCAAGAACTTGAAGCAGAAGGTTTTAAACTGGCTAAGATGCAGGAAGCGCAGGCTATTGAAAGAATTGGTGAAGCTCAGGCTAATGCTGTAAAAAGAGTGAGGGAAGCTGTTGGAGATTCCAAGCTTGCAGGTCTTCTTCTCCTTGGAAACGATTACGTTAAGTCCCTCGAAAATATGGCGAAGAGCACAAATTCCAAAATCATTGTCCTTCCATCTTCTGTTGACTCAATTCTTAACCTGATAGGAAAGAAAAATGAAGCTTAGTCCAGAGATTATTGCCGTTATTTCAGGTGTTATTCTTATTGTTCTCGAACTGTTTTTCTGGACATCTTTTATTCTCCCTATAGGAATTGCTCTTGTTGTTGGAGGAATCGTTCATTCTGCTACTGAAAACCTCTGGATTTCTCTTTTAGGGTTTATAATTTCCCTGCTTGCTGGCTATTGGCTTTCTTTTCGGTATTCTTGGAAACAAAGAGGATTAAAGGGCATTTTCCACGAATTGAGAAAACAGGATGGCATTGTGATAAACAAGGTTGACGACTTTACTTACGAAGTTCGCTTTCCTCTGGGAGCTGCTGGAGAAGAGGTTTGGATAGCCTATAGTGAAGGAAGTCTCGAATACGGTGATAGAGTAAAAGTTGTTGAGGTAAAAGGTAATAAATTGGTGGTCAAAAAGGAAAAAAATGCTTAGATGGGCAGAAGTTCACCTTGATAGGCTTCTTCACAACTACAGGGAGATAAAAAAACTTGCTAAGAAAAAAAAGATTTTTGCTGTTGTTAAAGCCAACGCTTATGGTCATGGAAGCGTAGAGGTTTCAAAGTTCTTAGAAAAGAACAGCGACGTTTACGGTTTTGCGGTTGCAACCTTTGAAGAAGGGGCAAAGCTTAGGGAAGCAGGAATAGAAAGAGAAATCCTTGTTATGGCTTCCCACCTTGAAGAGGGATGCAAGGAAGCTGTTAATTACAATCTGATCCCTGTCATTTTTGACTTTGAGGATTTAAAACTGGTCAAAGAGCTTGGAATTCCTTTCCACATAAAAGTTGATACAGGAATGGGAAGACTTGGCTTTTTAGAGGATGACTGGGAGAGATTAATTCTGGAGCTTGAAGGTTCAAATGTTGAAGGTGTTATGAGCCACTTCTCTTCAGCTGATGAGGATAAGGAATTTACTCAAAAACAGTTTG
>CAZJFY010000245.1:0-1348 GCA_964545225.1 uncultured bacterium
AACCGGCTGTTTACTCTCCACTCTTTTATTTTCCTCTCCCATTATGCTCCTTCTTTTATGAAGAAATCAAACAAGAATTCTAACTTCCATACATTCCATAGCACAATTAGAACAGCCGAACTTTAACACTAACTAATCTTGAGAACTTCCTTCCTTTTCATAATACTTCTTCCAAAAGCTTTCACAACTTTCCACCTTAATGGAGATAATATCCTCCCAATCCAATAGATTACCGCTTTCATCATAAAACTTAACGTTAATAACGTTACCAGTAGCGTTTTCTTCAGGAATGTTAAGAAAACTTATTATTTTACTCTTCTTTGTAATAGTTTTTCCTCCTTTATCACAAGTGATAACAACAGTGCCATTATCTACGACGTAGTTGCAGACATTCATTACATTATTGTTCTTGTCTTCATAAACCACAGTTCCATTATCATAGACAGTCAAACAAACTCCCACCGGCTCCCAATCCGCTACCTCAGGATTGTACCATAAGGGAACTCTGCTGCCCTGAGTCAAATCTGTCAGAATTTCATCATCAGTTAATTGAGGAACATTTATAACTGCACAACTTGTTCTGTAAATTCCACCCTCTTCATAATTAACACATAGAGTATTGTTATCTGCCCACACCACTTTGTCAATATCTTCTTTTTTGTCTCCTTTGCCAACAATTTCCAACTTCTCCCAATCAATTTTATACTCACCATTACAGTCCGGGTTTGAACAATTAGTCAACGAAAGAGTAGAATTTCCGTCATAAATAAAATTACAGAAGATTTCTTCGTCTTCAAAAATAGTTACAGTTTGACCATTAGCAACTTTCAAGAAATTAAGCAAGTTTGCCATCAGCAAATTCTTAAAATCTTCATTTGAAAATCCACCCGAAGGGGAAGGCGATGCACCACAAAAATTAATATAAACTGCTTGTTTGGCTTTCACCCAAAATCCATCATAAGGTTCAATATTCTTCAATACTTCTATACTCCCCTTATCTGCATACTTTTCAATGATTTTCATAATTTTTTCATCGGGACTCCACACTGCCCACTTATTTCCCTCCCACTTCCACACAGTTGAAATATTACCAAACCAGGGAATACTATTTGAATCAATTTCGTTTAAATAAATCTCTTTCCCCGTTCCAGCAAGATTCCAACCAGGGGAAACTTCTACTTTTTCTATTCCATAGGGTTCTCCAGTAAATTCCAAAGAAATATCCGAAGTAGACTTCACCCAGAAGCCTTCAGCAGGTTTAATAACCGATATAACGTCCAAACCGTAGGAATTAATGATTTTCATAATTTTTTCATCGGGACTCCACACTGCCCACTTATTTCCCTCC
>CAZJFY010000245.1:1448-1853 GCA_964545225.1 uncultured bacterium
CACTTCCACACAGTTGAAATACCAGATAAATTGAACGTAGATACTTCAACTTCTTTTAAAACAGGAATAGAAACTAAGTTCCATCCTTTTTGAATAGAAAGATTAGTTAACACTTCTCCCGCTGTATTTTCACCCCCTTGACTTCCTCCTTCCACGGTAATCTCTCCAGTAGCATAAACAATGTTTCCATCGATATCTTTGGCAACATACACAAGCTTGTAATCACCGTTTGTATAAAGCTCCTTTGTTCCTATATAAGCCGGATCATTCTCGTCTCCGTTAAATGAAAGTTCCACGTAATACTTAGAAAAGTCCGGAGTCTGGAAGTCTTGAAGAGAAAATTCAACATTTGGAGGAAGAACAAAAACTCCAACTTGCTCAATAACATTTCCAGCGTCAACCTTT
>CAZJFY010000246.1:0-1849 GCA_964545225.1 uncultured bacterium
CCGGAAGTTCGTTAAGTGGAATATTTAATCCACAGTTAATTGATACGAGGTCTGTCTCTTCTTTTGATCTTACGTCAAGGATTATGGCTTCTCCGCTCTTCCACTTTTCGTAAAAGCCCGGAGCATTGATCTTAAGCTGACTTGCAAGGAATTCCCTCGTTTTCTCCCTGAGAATATCTTCTATGTTTCTTTTCATTAGAACCTCCTGATTTTTTGAAGATAAAATTATTCTGATTTTAGCCCCTTGCAAATATCTTCCAGATTCACTTTTCTGAGTTTTTCCTGCCCCCTGGAGCATTTCCTCAATTCCTTGCAAGGAAAGAGCTTCCCGGAGTTTCGGCTCTCACTCCAAAGAGTTAAATGTGCAAAAGCTTCTTAGAGGACAACCTTTGCAATCTGGTTTTTTCTTGCAGTGAGTTTTTGAGTGTTCAACGATAAGTGCATGGAACTCCTTATAGATGGAAACGTTTGTATCCTTTGCTGAAATTTCGTTTTCAAAGAAACTCTTTACTTTCTCGTAGCTTTCGTTTTCTTTCTTCAGAATTCCCAGTCTGAAGAGCAGTCTTTTTGTGTATGTGTCAACGACAAAAGCCGGCTTTTCAAGCGCATACAGCAGGATAGAGTCTGCCGTTTCCCTTCCTATTCCCTTTATTTCCAGCAGCATCTTTCTAAGCTGCTCTTTATGAAGTTTTCTTAAGCCTGAAATCCCTCCATTCTTAACTACAAAACTTGAGAACAGCTTGAGCCTTTCTGTCTTCTGGTTATAGAAACCCGCTGGTCTGATTAGCTTTTTAAGTTTGCTTGTGTCAACTTTAAGGAGCTTTTCAGGGGAAAGGAGATTCTGTTTTTTGAGATTTTCTATTGCCTTTTCCACATTTTTCCATGCAGTGTTCTGTGTCAGGATTGCCCCGACACAAACCTCAAACGGTGTTTCTGCGGGCCACCAGTCCTGTTTTCCGTATGCTTTTAGAAGTATTCTGTAAAGCTTACTTAAAGCTATCATGGTTTACTCTGTGCGTTAAGTCTGAGTTTCCTGCAGACCTCATCTACAGATATCTTTTCAAGTTTCTTCCTGTCCTCTTTAACAATTTTCCAGTTCTCTCCAGTGCTCTTAAGAAAGTTAACAAGCTTCTTTACCTCAGGGTCTTCTGGCTCTGAAAGACAGTACTTGATTCTAATTCCCTCTCTTTTGTCTGTTACGAGTCCAAACTGTTTCATTCTTGAAAGGTGAGATGAAACCGTTGCCATCGAGAGTCCGAGAACAGATGCTATTTCGCAGACGTAAGCAGGTCTTCTTTGAAGCATTTTGAAGATTCTCATTCTGGTTTCTTCACCCAGGGTTCTCAATACTTCTGTAAATAACTTCAAACATTCTCCTTCAAACTCTTTATAGTTTTCGGGGTTATCCAGCTTGAAACCTCACCTGACGTTGCATCAAGGATTGTAACGTTTTTAAACCCCTTACTTAGCAGGTATGTATAAGCAATGGCAGCCCTGACCTTACCGTGACATACTATTGCAACAGTTCTATCCTCTGGAATTCTGTTAAGGTTTTCTGGTAGCTCATGGAGAGGAATGTTAATTCCAAAACCGAGACTTGAGAGCTTAACCTCTTCCTTCAGCCTTACATCAAGGGCTTCTGCCTTTCCCTCCTTCCAGAGTTCAAAGAACCTGTCAAGGCTTATCTTGTAGGATGAAGATAGAAGGAAATCCATATCCATCCCTGAAATAACGTCGTCAATCATGTTCATCTCCTAAAGAAACTTTAACAAAAGTTTCGCGCCTAAGACAAAAAAGATAATTCCCAGAAATTTTTTTACGTGAGATGGCTTGAGGTAACGATAGGTTA
>CAZJFY010000247.1:0-1848 GCA_964545225.1 uncultured bacterium
GGTAGAGCTGTCCGTGTTCATCGCACTCATATTTCGCTAATGAGCGGGTTTGTTGCCCGCTCCTTTTTATTTTGTAAAGAGGGTTTAACATGGAAAACGTTGAATCTGTAGTTGAAAGAGTTAAAGAGATGCTAATCCCAATTCTTGAAGAGGGAAACTTTGAGCTTGTTGATGTTGAATTTGTAAGAGAGCCTGCCGGTTGGGTTTTGAGAGTGTATGCAGATAGGCCCGAGGGTGGAATTACCATTTCAGATTGCCAATGGATAAGCGAAAGGTTAAGTGTATTACTTGATGTTGAAGATATTATCCATCATCCATACACGTTAGAGGTTTCATCGCCGGGCCTTAATAGACCTCTAAAGAATAGGAAGGATTTTGAGAGAAGATTGGGAAATGTCGTTAAGATAAAAACCGTAGAGCCAATAGACAATCAGAGAAACTTTAAAGGAAAAATAGTTTCTGTAACAGAGAGAGGTGTTGTTATACATGATGTTTCAAGGAATGCGGAGGTTGAAATTCCATTTGAAAATATAAAGACTGCAAAAGTTGACATTGACGCTCTATTTAAAAAGTGAATAAGGAGGAAACGATGGAAAGTTTAGGAAAAACGATAGAAATGCTCTGCAGAGAGAAAGGGATTTCAAGGGATGAAGTAGTTGAAGCTGTTAAATTGGGGATTATAAATGCTGCAAGAAAAGCCGGATATAGAGGTAATCTTGTGGTTAAGATAGATGAGGATGGGAAGGATTTTGGAATCTATCAGGAAAAAGAAGTGGTTGAAGAGGTTGAAAACCCCGATTTTCAGATATCCATTTCAGATGCAAAGAAGCAGTTTGGGGAAAGCGTTAAATTGGGGGATAAGGTACTTGTTGAGATAAAAACAGAGGAATTGGGGAGAATAGCTGCAAAAGCAGCAGCCCAGGCAATTCATGAGAAAATTTCAGAAGCTGAGAAAAAAGCTCTCTACAACTACTATACGGAGAAGATTGGGGATATCATATCTGGAACAGTTAAGGAGATAATCAAAAATGGGGATATAGTTATAGACCTCGGAAGGGTTATAGGGGTTTTGCCAAGAGAGGAACAAATTCCAAAAGAAAGGTATAGAATAGGGGATAGGCTTAGAGCTTATATATATGATGTCGTTTTTGATTACAGACATTACAGTAAAAGGAAAAGAGCGAGGATTAACGATTATCCTCCCCCTTACGTTATTCTATCAAGGACTCATCCGAAATTCTTAAAAAGGCTCATGGAGATAGAAATACCTGAAGTTGCTGAGGGGCTTGTCGAGATCAAAGCGGTTGCAAGGGAGCCGGGAGTTAGGGCAAAGGTTGCAGTTGATACGAAAGAGGAACATATAGATCCAGTTGGAGCCTGCATAGGGGTGAAGGGAAACAGGATAATTCCTATTTCAAAGGAGCTTTCAGGGGAGAAGATTGAGATTATAAGGTGGACGGATGATGTTGCAGAGCTTGTAGCAAAAGCTCTTTCTCCAGCTAAAGTTCTTTACGCCGAAAGCTATGAAGATGAGAATGGAGAGTTAAGGGTTGAGGTTGTTGTCCCCGACGATCAGCTTTCCCTTGCTATTGGAAAACACGGAGTGAACGCAAGGCTTGCATCAAAACTTGTTGGCCAGATAGTAGGTATTGACATAATAAAGGAAAGTGATTTCAGGAAAATCCAGGAGCTTGAGGCTTCAGAGGAAGAATGAGAACCTGTTCAGGTTGTAGAAGAAAGGGAGAGAGGGAGGAGTTTTTAAGGTTCGTTGAGTTTGAGGGAAAGCCAGTTCTTGATATCAAGAGGAATCTTCCGGGCAGAGGTTATAACGTTTGTCCCAACTATAAG
>CAZJFY010000248.1:0-1842 GCA_964545225.1 uncultured bacterium
TTTCTGTCATTCTTCTCTGTCTCCGGAATTAATTTCTGATAGTTGACTCCTTCCACAAAAGGACGTAGTTCATTATTTTCGTCAACCTCAATGTTTAGAATTCCTCCATACATATCAAGTTCTTTTATAATCCTATACCACTTTTCTAATTCTTTGTACCAATTAAGAGTTATTGTTTCGGCAGTTTTGTCCAAAGAACCTTCTTCCAGCTTTCTCACCAATTCCCTTACGCCTGCTTCTGCGTTCCACTTAGGCGTCCATCCAAGTATCTCTCTGATTTTTCTAAAAGACACCCTGTAACTTCTCTTGTCTGGGTCTCCGTACCACTCAATAGTTACAGGTTTTCCAGTTTCCTCTTCAACAACCTTAGCAACTATTTCTCCTAATTTTCCTATTTGATAGTTGAGTTCATCTCCACCAACGTTGAAAATTTCCCCGTTGATTTTCTCTTTATCTGCACTTAAGAGCATGATCATTACATCAGTTGTATCCTGTACATGAACCATAGGCCTATATTGGGAACCGTCTCTCATTAACGGGAGTTTTCCTGTTTTCCAAGCTCCGTAGGTCATTCCGTTTATCGCCAAGTCAAACCTCATGCGTGGACTATATCCAAAGACTGTAGACTGTCTGATGACGGTTACAACAAAATTATCATCGGCTAACGGGAGAACACCTTGCTCTGCTTTTTCGTTAGCTTTAGCATAGGTTGTCAAAGGATTCGTAGGAGAAGTTTCATCAACTATTTCCTTCTGAAATCCATAAATGCTACAACTGGAGGGAAGTATGTATCTTTTTACCCCACGTTCTTTGGCAAGTTTAGCAGTTCTTACTCTTGCCATGTAATTAATTTGCCATGTAGCTTTATTAAAATATTCTCCGCTTGGGTCGTTTGAAACGGCAACAAGGTCTATTACGTAATCAACGTCGTCAAGTAGAGAAGGATCGTATTTTCTAACATCGTCCTGAATAAGGACTAAGTTTTCTGCTCCTTTTAATTTTTCCTTGCCAAAGAAGAACCTATCAAGGGCCTTTACCCTGTAACCTTTACTTAAGAGCTTAGGAACGAGAATACTTCCTATGTACCCACCGGCACCTGTTACAAGAACGGTTTCCATAGTATCCCCCTTTAGCTTTCATAGTAAAAATTGATTTCGGCATCTTTTAAGAAAGGTGCATTTTTATCTTTTTCTGACAGGATAGGATCGGATATTGGCCAATCTATACCTAAATCGGGATCATTCCATTTGATTGCTCTATCGTGTTCAGGAGAATAGTACTCGTCAACCTTATATAGAATTTCTGTATTGGGAACAAGAGTTAATATCCCATGTGCAAATCCCTTGGGAACAACTATTTGTCTTTTATTATCAGCTGTTAGAATAACTCCAATCCATTGACCGAAAGTTGGACTTCCGATTCTTATGTCAACTACAACGTCGTATATTGCACCTCTTAAACATCTAACTACTTTTGTTTGGGCTTTAGGATTTAGCTGGTAGTGGAGTCCCCTTAGTGTACCAGCGTGAATACTTAAGGAATGGTTGTCTTGAACAAAATCAAAATGCAAGCCAATTTCTTCAAAGTCTCTTTTGTTGTAGCTTTCCATGAAAAAGCCTCGGTGATCTTCAAAAACGGTTGGTTCAAGAATAAAAACTCCTTCAAGCTTGGTCGGGATTTTTCTGAATTTCGCCATCAGAACCTCCTATACAAAGTTTTCAACTACCCATCTGGTAAAGGGAAAGCTTGCCGTAAAAGCTGGAGATACGGCATTTAGTATATGCACACTTTTATCATCACCTTCTACTACAAAATCCATTACGAGTTCCTTAGTCTTAACGT
>CAZJFY010000249.1:0-1841 GCA_964545225.1 uncultured bacterium
ACTTTCTCTAACTCACTAAACTTGATAACCATTGTCAAACTCCCTTATCAGGTTATTTGTGATAATCAACAATTGCAATGTCATAAGCATTACCACCTTCAAACCTGAATATGATCCTGTATTGCTTGTTAATTCATATGCTGTAGAACCCTTTTAGATTCCCTTTTGAATCTTCTAATCTGTTTCCGGGTAGAGCTTTTAAATCACTAAGAGCTTTGGCTTTGTCAAGTTGAAATAACTTTCTTCTCGCTATCAGGCAAACTCCAACAGGAAGAGATTTGCATCTTCCACTTATAAAGATTTTCCTGATTTCTTTATCCAAAGACGATTTAATCACTATCTGCCTCAAATATAACACCTAAAGTAATATTAAAATGGAATTTCAGAAGCGTCAAGTTTACTGGAATAATACCAATTCTAAAAAAGATTCATCCAATGTCATTCTAGACCTGCCGAAGGCAGGTGAAGAATCTCTTACAAAATGATATTCTTCGGACTTCTAAAAGCTTACCTTAAGCCTGAAATGTTCGGAATAGACAGCGTAAAGCCGATGGTTATTGGTTAATTTGAAAGCAAGCAATGGTATTAGACTCTTTTATATTGCTATCTGTTCGGGTCTGACTTTTCTCTTTTTACTGAAATATTCAACAACTTCTTCGGAGGTCATCTTTAAAAGCTTCTCATTCAATCCCTTAAGGATTTCTTTCATCTCCTCCGTCCAGTTTCCTTTTGCACAGCTCATGAGTTTTATAAACCTTATAAAGTCCTCGAGTCCAAGTTCTTCTACAAGAGCTTCACATCCTTTTCTGATAAGTTCTCTGTCGTTCTCAACTGCTGGCATAGCTCCTCCAGAATTCAACCGGGTTCATTATTTTAATAGCCTATACCTGAATTTCCTCATTCAGTGGCAGGTTGAGGAGCCTGCTTAAAGCACAGCTATCAAGGTAAACTTTCAATCTCCCTCCAATAACTATTTTAAACTATTTCAATAATCAGCTTTAAATTATTCACTGATGTTACGCAGAGATGTGATATAAAATAACCAAGTAACCTTAAGCATTCCTCTGGTTTCCGCTTCCGGAATAACACTTTTGGATATTCCAGATCTATTTTGCGTATGAGAAACATTGAAATCTTTATAGACAAAGGCTTAAGTTGTGGTACGGAACTTGCAGTGCGCGTAAGGTCAGTTATCTAACATAATTATCTAACAGAGATGAGAGTTAATAATCTAAAAGTTAGAATGCGGATAGGTATAATTTTACTGAGTTCCTCTTGTGTGGTTTTCCTGCCCTTTCACGGAAGTTTTTCAGAAGAGGTGGAAAAAGAAACCATCTACCAACTCTTTAGGGAAGAAATAGAATCCCGGAACTCCAGGCTCAACTTTGAAATACTTGATTCCTCTTACGCAGAGTTCAACTTCATCGGCGGTTTTGCAGATGGCAGATACAGGTTTATTGCCTATAGAGTTTCCTCCTTAGGGAAAAGGATTTTCAAACTCAACCTTCTCTTAGAAAAGAGAAGAGGAGTCTTTCGCTACAGGCAAAAAGTTACCCTTTACCTCTGGCAGGGGGAAAGAGAAGTTGTTTTCCTGACAAAAAATGGAAAAAGAAGATTTGAATTACCACAGGAGTCTATAGGGATAGTGAGAACAAAGAATGGTTATGAGGTTGTGAGGGACTTTCCTGTGAAAACTCTTGTGGTTCCGGTAAAGTCCGGTAAAATATATCTTAAAGTGAGGAAAAAGCGGTAAAAGGAGGAAAGGCGTTCAGTGAACATTTTTGAGAAAAAGCTCAAAGCACTGGAAACCGAAATTGACTTCTATAAGGGGCTTGCAGGTA
>CAZJFY010000250.1:0-1838 GCA_964545225.1 uncultured bacterium
ACTACCTTCACAAGAGGGAGAATCTCCTCAACATCCCTCTTGTCAGCAAGCTTTACCCCTTCCTTCATTACTGTTGCTGTTCCACATGCAACTCCTAACTTTACCGCCTCTTCAATGGACTTTCCTCTATCAAGGGCGTAGAGAAAGCCTCCAACTAATGAATCCCCTGCTCCCACTGTGTTCACGACTTTTACTTTTGGTGGAATTACACGAAAGGAACCCTCTCTGGTTGTACATATCGCTCCAAATTCCCCTAAGGAAGTTATGACAACTTCAACTCCTTCCTCGGTAATTTCCTTTGATGCCTCAACAATGTCGGCTACATCAATAAGGGGTCTTCCAACAAGCCTTTCAAGTTCAAACCTGTTTGGCTTTATAGCAAATGCTCCAGATTTTACAGCATTTTTCAGAAGTTCTCCGTCAGCATCAACCATTACCTTAACATGACTTAAAGTTTTAACAACTTCACCGTAGAAGGTGTCTGGAAAGTTTGGGGGAACGCTACCTCCAAGAAGCATGAAATCCGGATTTAAAGTTTCCATTGCTGACTTTAATTTTTCCGTGCCGCTTTTTGAAATGGAAATTCCCTTTGCAGCTATCAATATGTGTTTCCCTTTTCCTTTCTGCTCAAGGATTGTATTTACTCTCGTTTCCCCTTCAACATCTATGAATATTGAGAAAACCCCTTCGTCCTCAAGTAATTCTTTAACACATCTACCTATGCACCCTCCTATGGGAGCTATAAGGTGAGGTGTTCCTCCTAACTTTGAAATTACTCTTGCTGCATTTACGCCCTTCCCTCCGGGGGATATAAGAGGATTTTCAACTCTGTTGGTATCGTCCTCCTTTAAGACCGATGTGTAGTAATAGACATCAAGGCACGGATTCGGACAGACAGACACAATCATGATCACCTTCCCTTGTTTGTTTATTCAAATATTATATTTGATTGTTAGTCTTCTGCAGATTCCTCAAATTTTTTTGTTAAAATTCCACCCACTTTAAAACAGGGAGAGGATTATGCCGAAGATATTTCTGGTAAGACATGGAAAAACTGTCTGGAATGCCGAGGGAAGGTATCAGGGTAAGATGGACATTCCCCTTAATGATGAAGGGAAGGAGCAGGCAAGGAAAGTTGGAGAAGCTTTAAAGAGCTTTAAAATTTCGGCAGTTTACTCAAGCCCCTTAAAAAGGACGATGGATACAGCGGTTGAAATTGCGAAGCACCATAACCTTAACGTTATTCCTGAAGCCGGATTTCTTGAGATTGACCACGGCAAGTGGGAAGGAATGCTTGCTGTGGAGGTTGAAAAAGAATATCCCGAACTGCTGAAACTGTGGAGGAAAGTTCCTGCTGAAGTTGTCATGCCGGATGGAGAGAGCTTAAGGGATGTTTATGAAAGAGCTGTTAATGCATTTGAGAATGTTGTTTCAAGGCACTCAGATGATGAGATAGTTGTAATAGTTGGTCATGATGCGACGAACAAGGTTATAATGTGCTACCTTCTTGAAACAGACCTAAACAAGTTCTGGGCTTTTAAACAGGCAAACGGTGGCATTACTGTTATTGAATACCAGCCGGGAGAAAAGCTAATAGTTCACGTTCAGAATGCCACTGGCCATCTTGGAAAGGAAATTGACTTTGAGGTTCAGAAATCGCTGTGAAGAGATACTTAACCTGAAAGAGGTTTTTGGCGAGTTCTCCCATGCCGTTTTTGTAGAGAGGGAAAACCGCTTCGTTGGAAGAGTCCTTCTTGGAGGGAAATTATTTACCTGCCACATCTCGGATACTGGAAGGTTGAGAGAGCTTCTCACAAACGGTGCTGAGGTTTTACTGT
>CAZJFY010000251.1:0-1819 GCA_964545225.1 uncultured bacterium
CCTATTTCATAAAATCTCCCATCAGGCTATCGTTGTCTAATTAAAACCTTTGTATAAATTTTAAGGTGCGGAGCATGGCGCAGCCTGGTAGCGCGCTTGGTTCGGGACCAAGAGGTCGGGGGTTCAAATCCCCCTGCTCCGACCAAAATAAAAGGATTTAACTATGAATAGAATTCTCATATATCAAACCGCATTTTTGGGAGACCTTGTCCTTACTTCTCCGCTGATAAAATCGGTCAAGAAAACGTTCCCTAATTCCGAACTAACTCTAATGACAAGAAAAGGGCTTGGAAGGGTTTTTGAAGGCTTTAAATACTTAGATAGAATTATTGAAAGAGAGGATAAGAACCTCATAAAATTAAGCAAAACCATTAAAGAATTTAACTTTGATATTGTTCTGTCTCCCCATAGATCCCACAGGACATCCCTTGCTCTCTTCCTGTCAGGAATAAAGGAAAGGGTTGGGTTTGACATATCTGGATTCAGCTTCCTCTACACAAAGAAGGTGAAGTATGAAAGGAAACATGAAATTGAAAGGAACCTTGACCTCTTAAAATCCGTTTCTGAAAACCCAGTAATGGACAGGAAACCGGAACTCCCCATGAATAGGAGTTTCTACCTAAAAACCCTTGAGAGGTTCTCCCTGAAAGAGAAAACATACGTTACGCTGTCTCCCGGATCTGAATGGGAAACAAAGAGGTGGATTCCAGAATACTTTGCAGAAGTTGGAAATCACTTTTTCAATAGAGGATTCAAAATTGTCATTTTAGGGAGCAAAAGCGAAAAAAGCATCTGTAAAACGGTTTCAAGCAGGATACCCGGCAGCATTGACCTTTCCGGAGAAACGGGAATAGATGAACTCATCGCAATAATTAAAGGAGCAAAGCTTTCCATTACAAACGACTCTGCACCTGCTCACATAGCATCATCCTTTGAAACTCCGGTTGTTACCATATTTGGATCAACAGTAAAGGATTTTGGTTTTTATCCTTATGGGAAAAGGAGCGCCATAGCGGAAGTCAAAAACCTGTACTGCAGACCCTGTGGAATTCATGGAAGGAGAAAATGTCCAGAAAAGCACTTTAAGTGCATGAAGGACTTAAAACCTGAAATTGTGATAAAACTATCTGAAAAACTTTTGAGCGAGGAGTAGATGGAGAAGCTTTCAAAGTTAGGAAAGAAAACAGAATACGTTTATGAATACGACCCATCCTTACTGGAAAGGTTTAAAAACAGGTTCCCTGAACACATTTACTGGGTCTCCCTGAACTGCCCGGAGTTCACAACCCTTTGTCCGGTTACAGGACAGCCGGATTTTGCTGTTATCTACATCCAGTACATTCCTGAAAGCTGGCTTGTCGAAAGCAAATCGTTAAAGCTCTACCTATTCTCATTTAGAAACGCAAAAGGGTTTCATGAGGATACTGTAAATAGAATTGCAGATGACCTGTATAAACTTCTTGAGCCTTACTACATAGAAGTTTACGGAGAATTTAATCCAAGAGGAGGGATATCCATAGACCCATTTGCTCAAAGGTTTAAAGCCATAAATTGGGTTGAAGAGATTGCAAGGGAAAGGTTTAAACTTCACAGAATAAGGCCACCTGAAATCAGGAGGAACAGAGGGTAATGGTTTTAATAATGGGGGGAAGTGGAGCTTACTTTATAAAGGGTGAATTTGGAGAAGTAGTTGACAGGAGGAGAATTGATACCCCTTTTGGTCTTTCAAACCCCATTTACAGAATAAAGAGTGGAAGTTTTGAATTTCTTTTCATGTCAAGGCACGGAGAGACCGATTATGAAGTTACAGCCCCCTTTG
>CAZJFY010000252.1:0-1812 GCA_964545225.1 uncultured bacterium
CTCAAAGATTTAAAGCCATAAATTGGGTTGAAGGGATTGCAGGGGAGAGGTTTAAACTTCACAGAATAAGGCCACCTGCAATCAGGAGGAACAGAGGGTAATGGTTCTAATAATGGGAGGAAGTGGAGCTTACTTTATAAAGGGTGAATTTGGAGAAATTGTTGACAGTAAAAGGGTTGATACCCCTTTTGGTCTTTCAAACCCCATTTACAGAATAAAGAGCGGAAGTTTTGAATTCCTTTTCATGTCAAGGCACGGCGAGACCGATTATGAAGTTACAGCCCCCTTTGTAAACTACAGAGCAAACATTTACGCCGCAAAACTTTGCGGAGTTGAAAGGATAGTATCCTGGACAGGTCCAGGTTCCTTGAGAAAAGACTTCAAGCCCGGAGACTTTGTAGTTCCGGACGATGTAATAGACTTTACAAAGAATAGAAAATATACATTCTTTGAAGGAAAAGGGCTTGGATTTGTAAGACAGAATCCTGTCTTCTGCCCACAAATCTCAAAGTTGCTCTCAGAAGTATTAAAAAAACTTAAACTCCCCAATCACTCTGGAGGAACTTACGTATGCACGGAAGGACCAAGACTTGAAACTCCAGCAGAGATTAAGATGTTCAAGAAGCTCGGCGGAGACCTTGTTGGCATGACTATTATTCCCGAACTTTTCTTAGCAAAAGAGCTTGAAATGTGCTACTCCACACTCTGTTACGTTACAAACCTTGCAGAAGGAATTGAGGAACAACCCTTTAAAGCAGGTATTCTGTTTGAAGGCATGTTGCCCGAAGAGGAGAAGAGGAAAGTTGATGAAGCCGTTTCAAGCTTTCCAGAAATAATGGTAAGGCTTGTTGAAAAGCTCCAGAGCTTAAAAAGAAGCTGCCCGTGCAAAGAAACGATGAAGAGGTACAGGCTAAAGGGAATGATAGATGAGGATTGGAAAAAATGGCTATTTTAATAGAAAATCAAGTTAACTCCTCTGCTTCTAAGGTAAGGAATCTCCTCCACCCTTTCAACAGAATCCACCATAAACCAATCTCTATCCCTTGCATGAACCATTAACCCCTTAAGGGAGAACTTCGACCTTTTCCCGGAAGTGCCTGGAGGTTCAACAACAACAAGCTTTATCTTCTCATAAGGAATGGCTAAAATTTCCAGAAGTTTCTTAACATTACTCAAAAAGTCTTCTGATACAATGGCAATTTTAAAACCCCTCATCTTATAATCTGAAATCTTCTCAAAATCTGCATTTTCCGGAGCAATAAACAATTTTAAATCTCTAAATACAAACATTCCGTTGTTATAAACACCGGAACTTCCGGTTATCAAGTTAACAAATTCCGCCACTTTCCCAATTGAGCTACCGGATAAAACCTTTAACTTTCCAACGTATCCCTTTTCCTCCAAACCTTCTGGCTGTTTGACGGCAACTCCGTACGATTTAAGCAACATCCTGAGGAAATAGGGGGTATCAGCCTTAAGATTGAAAACTTTTAAGGTTCCTGAACTCTCATCAAAAACAGAGTAATCGTACCTGTATATCAACCTATCCTTACTGCCAAACTTAAGCGTCCCATTTGAATCGTAAGATCCAAAACTGGAAATTAACTGGCTTTCTATAACTTCTCTGAGTTCATCATTTCCTCTTAATACTCCAATGCCTATCGATTTTAACTCCTCTTCCTGATCTCCTCCAATTCTATTACCCATATCAAGGATAAAGCTTCTATTACCTACTGATATTTTTGGAGTTTCAGAGAAATCGACAGTACCGCTGTTGAGAAGGATGAAACCAGAGTTCAAGACTTGAACTCC
>CAZJFY010000253.1:0-1808 GCA_964545225.1 uncultured bacterium
ATTTACCCTCGTCTTTCTCATAGATTTCAAGCTTACTTAGATGGTTTGATAATAGGAGTAATTCAGCTCTGGAATTTGGAATTATGGTATTTATGACTTTCATTTTTTCATCCATATTCCTTATCTCCTTAATATGATTTCTTCCATATTTTTAAATATTCCTAAGACGGCATACGGAACTTCTACTAACGGCCTGGATATGGGCTAGTGGCTAGTATTTTGATGCTTTATTTGTTACTCGAAACCACACCACGCTTACCTTACCTCAATTGCAATATCATCTTCTTTATATCCAAAAAGTGCTAATATTCGTTTAGAAAGTTGAACTACATTATTAGCACTCAGATTTGTCTCTACATAAATGTCCGTTCCATTAATTCTTTCTGGACCTCTCAATTCATTGGGGTTTTTACTGAAATAGGGTCTTTTACGACCTCTTAATTTAAGGACTTTTTCAAATCTATCCCTATGAATGGAAAACATGATGTTGCATATTTGAATCAACATGTCTTTCCATGTTTTCACTTCATATTTGTTCCCTTTAAAAACAAACGATACAATTGACTTGCCAGCATAGTTTTGTGTTATTACAGGTTTAACAGGATGTGTTGGTAATTCAGATGGTAATCTAAATGTTGGTTGTGTTGGTCTTTTAGATTTTTCAGGTTCTTTGGTAAAAGAGGTTAAAAATTGCTCTACAGTTTCACTATCAGGTTTATAGCCACATAGCTTTTCTGTGGTTTCTGCCAGAAGTTCTACAAGAAGTTCATCAGGTTCTGTTATCAATTTATTCCATGCCTTTGGGAGAGTTTCTTTAATCAAATATTGTCTTTGGTAGCTTTTATATAAGCCTTCAGCATTCTTTACAGCTCTGTCAGAAACAACATTTTCCTTTGAGATAAAATCAATAAACTTTTGTGTGATATTCTCAGGATTTTGGTCGTAAATCTCAATTGTGTAGAATTTTCTTTGTTCCCAACTTCCTTCATGTAAAGGTAGGTAAAACCACCAGCTAACACCATTAGTCAGGATTGCAAGCTTTACTCCTTCTTGAAAGGAGTAATTCAAAAGCTGCTCCTGGTGCTTTTCTAAATCTTCACTAACCTTTTTAACTTCTATGAAAACCTTGTTTTGTCCATTATGCCTTAAAGCAAAATCTACCCTCTTTTCGCCCACCGAATATTCCGGGCAAACCTCTTCTATGTTAAATGGGTCCCAACCTAAACAGGATAGTATTCGTAAAATGATTGCTTGCTTGGTAGCCGCTTCATCAAAAGAAACTAGTCGCCTATCTTTTTGGATCTCTTTAATTAGTTTTAGCAATTTTTCATTCATTTAAATTCCCTTCAACTCCTTCCCCGCTTTAAACCTTACCACCTTCCTTGCCGGTACCTTAATCAGCTCCCCCGTGGCCGGATTTCTTCCTTCCCGCGCTGCCCGCTGGACTACCTTAAAACTTCCAAAACCTGTGATATTTACACTTTCACCTGCCTTCAATGCTTCCTTAATCGTCTCAAACAGAGCGTTTACAAGTCCAGCAGCGTCTTTTTTCTTAATGCCGACTTTCTCTGCTACTCTGGCAACCAGTTCTGTTTTTGTCATAATAGCTTGCCTCCTATGGCTTTTTTATCTTCACCCACATACTACAGCCAGATAATTATTGTCAATGAGTTTCCTGAGTTTTGTTCTGAACTGTCCTATTTGTAAGGCCATTTAATCTCCCCCTTATAAACCGCTCCATATTTTTCCAATACCCTGCACACGGCCGAGCGCCGTCAAGGCTGGCCTGAAAGGCCACCGAGCGATAG
>CAZJFY010000254.1:0-1794 GCA_964545225.1 uncultured bacterium
CAAGTCCCTCTTTTGAACCGATAGTTGTTATAACCTCTGTTTCCGGGTCGAGATCAACGTTGTACTTTCTCTTATACCAGAGAGACAAAGCTTCTCTTAGCTTATACAGTCCTTTGGTCTGAGAATACCTGTGGTTTTTAGGATTTTGAGCAGCTTCACAGAGTTTATCAACTATGTGCTGAGGTGTGGGAAGATCAGGGTTCCCCATTCCAAGGTCAACAATGTCTTCTCCTGCACGTCTCAGCTTTGTCTTGAGATCGTTTACAACAGCAAAAACGTATGGAGGAAGCCTGTCTATCCTTGCAAATTGAAATTTTGACATTTTCCACTCTCTCCAGTAACATAGATTTAGAGTAAATGTTATTTTACCTGAAATGGGGAGTTTAATGAGAAGAAAAGGCATTAAAACAATTCTGGAAAGAAGAAAGAGAAAAGTATTTAACCATAAAGATGAGATAATGCTTGGAAAGATAGTAGGTGTTCATGGTATTAGAGGTGAAGTGAAGATCAGAGCAGAATCTGACGTTTTTGAAAGACAGATCAAAGTTCTTGATTTCATTCCAGTATATAGAGGAACAAAAAGGGAAGAGCTCCAGATAGAATCAATCAAACCACACAAGGATCTTTTTATAGTAAAGTTCAAGGGAGTAGATGATAGAAGTGAAGCGGAGGAAAAGATAGATGGTGAGATCTGGATAGATAAAAACAAACAGGTTAAACTCGAAGAAGATGAGTTCTACTTTTCCGACCTTATAGGATGTAAAGTCTTCACAGAAGACGGCAGGGAAATAGGGATTCTGAAAGAAGTACTTGAACAGCCTGCAAATCACATTTTAGAAGTTGAAAAATTAGGTGGTAGCAAAGTTCTGATTCCCTTTATCAACCGGTTTGTAAAAGATGTAGATACAGAAAATAAAAAAATTGTCGTTTCTCTGATAGAAGGTATGGAATGAGGTTTGATGTCTTAACAGTCTTACCAGGACTCTTTGATTGTTTCCTGCAACAGGGAATAATCGGAAAGGCTGTTTCTTCCGGGAAGATTAAAGTAAACGTTGTTAATATCAGGGATTTTGCTTTTGATAAACACAAAGTTGTTGATGACGTTCCTTACGGTGGTGGACCGGGAATGGTTTTAAAACCGGAACCCATCTTCAGAGCTTATGAAGAATTAACAAAGGAAGGAGATAAACCCTACGTCCTGCTTACAGAACCATGGGGAGAACGTTTTAACCAGGAGATGGCTGTCGAACTTTCAATCAGAAAGAGAATAATGATAATCTGTGGTAGATATGAAGGAGTCGATGAGAGAGTAAAAACTATTGTTGATAAAGAAGTTTCAATAGGAGAGTTTGTCCTAACAGGCGGTGAGCTCCCCGCAATGGTTATAATGGATGCAGTTATCAGACTCATTCCCGGTGTTCTGGGAAACATTGAGAGCTTGCAGGCTGATTCTTTCATGGACAAAGGACTTATGGGGTATCCAAACTATACTCGCCCTGCCGAGTTCAGGGAAATGAAAGTGCCTGAAGTTCTCCTTTCAGGACACCACAGGAAGATAGAACTCTGGAGGAAGGAGCAGTCTCTCAGGAAAACCCTTGAGAGGAAACCAGAGATTGTAGAGAAGCTCAAAAGGGAAGGTAAACTGACAGAAGAGGAACTCAAAATCCTTGAGAAAATAGAAAGGGAGATGAATCGTGAACAGCGTTGAGCTCTATGCAAAAGATGGAACTCTCATTGCCGGCGGGAACCCCGCCCGTTAGATACCTCAGCCAAAAGCAGTGCATGCACTACCGG
>CAZJFY010000255.1:0-1789 GCA_964545225.1 uncultured bacterium
CAGTAAACCTTTAAGATTTAATTTAATCTCTTAAAAACCTATTTGCCAAGGAAGTAAAAGACCTACCTAAAAATCATTAATTATTATAAACTATTATCCTCAAGGATGGAAAACTCGAAAGATGAAGAGGAGTAGCCCCTTTTAGGGGCTACCATTAGAACTTGTAAGTGATGATTACCAAGGAGGTGATAAGTACAATGAGGATATAAAAGGCAAATATTGCATTCATGAGTTTTCCAAGACCACCATTTTCCTGTGCCATGACTCCCTCCATCAATTAACTTCAAATCTTGACTTCAAAGCTTTTAATTCAGATTCAAACCTATCCCTGTTTAAAAACACAACAACAAAATGTCCAACAAATCCCTTTAAAGCAAACATAGCAGAAATTATGAAGAACAACTTAACAAAGAAATAAGCACTGGTACCCTTAATTAACACAGCTTTCATCAGAAAGAGCGTCGAAAGGAGAAAAATCAAACCGAAAATGAGGAAGTAGGTAAACAGGTTCGGCTTTAGAAATGAAATCTCCTCAGAGAATTTCTCCCTTAAACACTTCTCAACATCCTCCCAGTTGGAACCGCAACTCCTAAACTCTTCCAAAATTCTTGAATTAAAGAAATTCTCTTTTATACCGAACCTTTGAGCATCCATCAAACACCCCAAAAAGGGAGGATTAAACCTCCCCCTCCTTTGACATTACCACTGAGATTGTTAACCATGCCACTATAACATACCAAGCAAAAGCCATTATCAGCCACATAACTACCTCCCTTAAATTTAATAAGCCTCTCCAGCTTCCTCAATCTCCTTCCTGATAGATTCAGGTGAAATCTTGAAGAGGAACATCTTGTAAACCCATGCCTGATACGCAATAACAATAGGAGTAAATATTAAAGCAGCACCAAGCATCACTGTGAGAGTTAGCTGACTTGAAGCTGCGTTGTATATGGACATTGAATGCTCAAGACCCACGCTTGAAGGAACTGCAAGTGGATATGCTCCAACAAATACTGCCATCCCTGCAAAGATAAACGTCAGGCTGGAAAAGAGAAATGCCCTTGCACCATTAGCTGCTTTAACAGCGAAAAGGTATCCAACTGCAGAAAGAGCTGCAAGTACAATGAGAATTATTTCAACTCCCATAGCTCTAAAGAGTGCATGGTGAAGGACACCATTATCAAGAAGTGCAGCAATTGACTTTAAAGTATCCTCCGGAAGTGCTAAAAGCTTGATGTTATCAGGGTTTGAAACCGTAAAAGAGATTGTATAGGCAAGACCTGTACAGATAACGTACATAATCACGAATGGGAGCCACAGCTTGAGGCCAATGCTCCTCGCCCTTTCCATTATTTCACCTTCAGTTTTCCATACAAGCCAGGAAACCCCGTGAAGGATAACAAAGAGCACTGTTGTTATTCCAACGAGAATTCCAAAAAGACCGTGGAATGTAAAAGGATTTACAAGGTTTATAAAGCTTATAGGGAACTTCTCAGCATAAACAAAACCACTCATAAAGTTCCCGTTTGTCGCAGAGTTAATTATCGGAACACCTGCGAGCAGGTTACCCACAGCAACTCCTATGAGGAGAGCAACAACGAAGCTACTGATGAAAATTGCTTTATCCCAATTACTTCTCCAGCTTGCAGATTCTTCTTTACTTCTTAACTCAAAAGCGGAAGCTCTCACAATTAAAGCAAGAAGAACAACAAATAGTGCTATATAAAGAGAGCTAAACAGAGAAGCGTAAAGCTCAGGAAATGCGGCAAAAGCTGCACCCCCGGCTGTG
>CAZJFY010000256.1:0-1782 GCA_964545225.1 uncultured bacterium
TATGAGGAAGGTTGCATCTAAATTCAAAGCTTCCAGAGAGATAATAGATTACATCCATGATATACATAAAGAAGCAAGGAAAGCTAAAGTTAATCTTAATTACCGCGGGCTCTTTGATTTTTATGTTGAAAGGGTTGGTTTCTCTGAAAGGGAAAGGAGAAATTTAGAGGAGAAATTTCTAAGGTTCTTTAAGGAGAGAGGCATAGATATCTAACGTTCTCTTTACAGTTTTTTCAATATTAAACTCCTGTGCCGTATTTCTTGCATTCATGCTTAGGAATTGTCTTTTTTCTGCTTTTAAGGAAGCTGATTTTAAAAGTCCATCAACAATTGAATCAATTTCTGGTTTGATGGCAATACCGTTTACACCGTCTTTGAGATAGTGTTTTATTCCTCCAACAGTTGTTGATACGACAATTTTCCCCATTGCCATTGCCTGGATTAGAGACCCGGCTATGCCCTCGTTTAGGGAAGGGAAAATGAATATATCTGAAGCTTTTAATATTTGTGGGATGTCCCTTCTGAATCCTAAAAGTTTGACTTTATCTTGAAGGTTAAGCTTTTCAACGAGTTTTTTTGCTTCTGATCCTCTTGTATCCCTTCCAGCCAGCAGCAGATAGGTTTTTCTCTTGTATGTGTTGGTGAATTTTTGAAAGGCAGGAAGGAGAATGTGGTGCCCTTTGACTTCTGAAAAATTTCCAACATTTACAAATACTATAGCATCACTTTCAATTCCAAGTTCCTCTCTCACGGCAGATTTTACCTTAGGATCAAACCTTTCAATTTCAACGCCTGATGGAATGTAAGCTAAGTTTTTAAATCCTAAAGATTTGAACATTGTTTCAATTTCCCTTGAAACTGCGATTATGAAATCCGTGTGGATTTTGTACTTTGTGAATAGCGAAAACTTTGAGATTTTAAAGGGAACTCTTCTTGTAAAGACTAACTTTGGCCTTTTTTTCAGGAAAAATGTTGAAAACCAAACAAACCAGTGAGCTTTTGATATGTGGGTGTTTACGATGTCATAGTTCTCTATTATTTTCGAAAGCTTTTTTGCTTCCCTTAGACTTAGTTTTTTTGTATTTGGAAAGTAGACTGTTTTTATACCTTCAGCTCTTGCTCTTCTGTCAAGTTCACAATCAGGAAATGTAAGAATGTCCGTGCTTATACCCATACTGTTTAAGTACTTCGCAAGCAAAAAACACTGTTCAGTTCCGCCACTCCATCCAATAGCTGTGGTTGATTGGAGAATTCTCATCCTTTACCTTAACTATGCAGTAATCTCTGTGTTTTAAAATGGCTTTTTCACAAATCTTGCCTCTGGAAATTAAGTACTTAGGTTGCTTAGTTTCAAGTGGGAAGTAAAATAACAAGGCGTAAGCAGTATAGATGTCAATGGTTTTACTAATTCCAAGGTTATTGAAATTTGAGGTTCCAATTTTCAATAAAGGTCTTAAGTCTTTCAGCTTATCCTTATGAAAGCTGCATGGGCAGGATGAGGCAAGCAATCCGTAGATAAGACAGGTGGCAACTATGTAGGTGAGTGCATACTTGGATAGATTCGCTTTTGAACTTATCACTGATGCAACGAAAAATGAAAGAAAGGGGTATAGGTAGTAGGAGTATCTTGTGAATTTTAGAGAAATTGCATGGAGGCCAGAGAAGATGATAAGGAAGAAGATAGTAAAGGCGAGGAAAAGGTCTTTGTTGCTTACTTTAAACATACTAAACCTACTTTTAAACAACACGAAAATTCCATATATGAGAAATAGGTTCCATATC
>CAZJFY010000257.1:0-1758 GCA_964545225.1 uncultured bacterium
TGACCGTCAGGATAAGGTGGATATCTGTTGTAAACTTGTGGTATATGTCAAACTGAAAGTGTCCCCTTATCCTTCCAAAATCTGGAATTAGGGCATCTAAAACGCCGCAATCGTGCATGAGTTCAAGGGTATATGAAAGCCTTTTCTGCCTTAGCAGGATCTCTTTAAATATTTTTAAAGAACTTTCTTGCCTGTATTTCTCTGACTGCATGTCAGCTGAAAGCTTAAAAATTCTGAATGCCCCGGCTGATAGATTTAGTCCTTTATCCTGAATAATTTTAAATCCCTTAAGAACTACTTCTGGAGATTCAATAACTTCTTTTTCCTTCTTCTCATCAATGTACAGTGAACCATCGTAGGAAAAGTAGTAGTTATCTATGAATTTCTGTCCTTTGAGAATCTGGATTATTTTACTCTGCTTCTTTTCAAGAGAGCGTTTTATGATTTCTCTTGTTATGACTGAAAGGTCTATTGCAGCGTTTATGTAGTTCTTCATGAAGCTCTCAATGCCCTTTTTGTCTGATTTGAATCCAAAGAACTTTGCAACATCTTTCTGCATCTCAAAGCTCAGAATATCGCTTTTCCTGCCACTTATTATATGGAGTTGATTTCTGACCCTTAACATAAAGTCGTAAGCTGATATAACGTCTCTAAAGCTTTTCCAATCAAGGATATTGCTGTCAAGAAATCCTGAGTAGTTCTCTATACCGTAAACTATCTTTGAAATCCAGAAAGCTTCATGAAGTTCTCTCAATCCCCCTTTACTTTCCTTAACGTTGGGTTCCTGATAGTAGACTGTTCCGTAAAACCTTCTATGCCTATCCCTTCTTGAGATTAGAATTTCGTTTATAATGGCTTCCTTTTTTAACTCTATTAAATTCTCAAATTCTCTGCTCAGTTTTCCTTTTATCTCTTCCGATCCCCATAAAAACCTTCTTTGAAGCAAATTTGTGAAGATTGAGATATCATCCGAAGATAGGGAGATGGTTTCATTTATGCTTCTTGCAGCAAATCCAAGGTCAAGTTTAAAAGTTAAAAGGTAGTAGTAAAATGATTCAATGATCTTTTCCTGTTTTTCGCTCAGGTTCCCATCATATATAAGCGTTATATCTATATCCGAGTGAAAGTTTAGCTCTCCCCTACCATATCCTCCTAAAGCATAAATTGCACAAGGATGATCCCAATCTGAGAAGAACTCTTTAACCGCAGGTTTGAGCGCTTTGTCAAGGGCTATCCTTAAATCATCTGCAACGTGGAATCCAGTTTCTCCTTTAAAGTGATTCTCCTTGATTCTCTCCCTATCCCTGAAAAATTCTTCTCTGACCCTATCAAGTATCACTACTCCTCCAGGTTAGCAAGTTCCCAGAGCTCCTGAAACTTTTCCCTGTATCTTTTTGCAAGGTCCCTGTTTTTAATTATCAGGAGGTTTTCATCATTTCTCTTTTGAGCACTTACAGTCCAGTTAAAGCTTCCTGTAATGACGCAGGATTCATCTATAACTGCAAATTTATTATGCATCAATCCTCCACCACTTCCCCTTTTAACTTTTGTTTTTATCTCTTTTTCAATAAGAACTGGAAGGACGCAGTGGCTTGCTCTTGCTGTTCCCTCATCAATGATAACTCTTACCTTTACTCCCCTCCTTTTTGCTCTTATTAGTGCTCTGGCTATTTTCCTGCTTGTGAAGCTGAACATTGCAACATCAATTTTCTCTTTTGATTTGTCAATTAAGTTAATAATCCTTGATGTACACCTTTG
>CAZJFY010000258.1:0-1751 GCA_964545225.1 uncultured bacterium
TTAAACTTTATCCTCAAAGAACTGAAGAAGATAGAAAGGTTGATAGAGAGAAGAAAAGCTCAAAAGTATCTGGTAGAGAATGCAGATAAGGTAATTGGTAAATTAGAAATAGAAGAAACAACAGACGAGGAGTTGTATCTGCAGGGCGATTTTAGCCACCTGTAAGCGCTATGATATAAAGTATCTGCTTTCTCTTGATGGGGATTTTGAAACACCCTGTCTAAGTGAAAGGATTACTCTCATTAACTCTGCTGAAAAGTTGAAAGAGGAGTGTGATAAAGACGTGTAAAAATTTTTCTTCAGTTAAAGGTTGAACTGTCAGGCTCGTTTTCTTGAGCCTTGAAAAGGGAAGTAATTCAGACATGCTTGTCTCCTATGAGAAAGACAGGGCCAAATTCTGTTTGTGTAACTTTTATATTAACTTCATAAATCTCTGACAGAACTTCGCTGTTAAGGATTTCTTCCTTATTACCTGCAACAAATTTTCCTTTGCCAAGAACTATAACTTTATCCATATATTCCCAGATAAAGTTGATATCGTGGGTTACAACGAGAATACCAAAGTTCTCTTCCTTGTTTAGCTTTGAGAGCAGTTTCAGTATTTTCCTTGAACTTTTTATGTCAACTCCTGTTGTTGGTTCGTCAAGGAAGAGGTAGTGAGGATTACCTATAAGGGCTCTTGCTATTAAGACTTTCCTTTGCTGTCCCCCTGATAACCTGTTAAACGGTTCACCTGCAATCTCTTCTATCCCTAAGGTTTTCATCCATTTTATTCCTTCTTCTTTCTTGCTTTCCGATATAAACTCAAACCGTTTCATCCTCGGGAAGAAGCCTGATAGGACAACGTCAAGTGCCGTTGCAGGGAAGTCATGGGAGTAGCTTTCCATTTGAGGGACGTAGCTTAAAAAGTGTCTTTCCGGGCAGTTTCTGTATGTGCAATCCACTCCGTGAATGAAAACTTTTCCAGAAATTGGAGGAATAATGCCAAGTATGGTTTTTATAAGAGTACTTTTACCCACTCCGTTTGGGCCTATAACAGTCCAGAATTCCCCCTCCTTAAACTCAATAGAAAGCCCCTCAATTAAAGCCTTTTTTCTGTACCCTATTGAGAGGTTTTTAACCTCTATTCCCTCTTTCATCTCATTTTTACAACCTGTTCAAGGGGAATGAATCCTACAGTTATAAATCCTTTGTTCTTTTCCTCAGGGGGTATGTAGATAATCGTTGGCGTTGCGTGGATATTGTGGGACGTTAGCTCTTCAGAGAGTTTCCTGTAAAACTCTTCAAGCTTCTTCCTTTTAGTTTCGGGAATCTTCTTGTAGTTTTTGTTAACCTCATTAGAGAATTCCTTAGCATACTTTACAAAATCACCATTTCCCTTTTCAAAAATCTTTTCCATTGCTGCTTTGAGCCCAAGTTTTTGCGCCATGTCAGTAAAGTAAACGAATCCTTCCATTGAGCTCTTTCCGTGGACTGGTAGAGGTATCATTTTTAAAGTTACGTTTAGTTCTTGTATCTTTTTGCCTACAACCTCTTTAAAGTGGGAGTAGCAGAAGGGACAGTAAATATCCCAGACGATATAAACTGTTTTATTTCCTTTTCCTATTGTGTAGGGAATGCCATTGCTTTTCAGTTCATCTTCAACCTTTGAGAGCCAGCTTAAATCAACCTTTGCAAGCTCTACGTTCTTTTCAGGCTCAATCGGTGTTACCTTTAACGTTCCATTTACAAATTCTGCTTTGAGGATCTGA
>CAZJFY010000259.1:0-1742 GCA_964545225.1 uncultured bacterium
CATCAGAGTACCTTGCAACAATACCTGCTGCTGTTTCAAGTTGAGATAGTTCGGGTTCCAGCTTACATCTTAAAACAGCAGTAGGACCAGGCACTTCAGGAACCCACAACAGAAAATCGCCTTCTTTACTATATTCTTTCAGAAGTTCATTTTCTTTCTTATTTCTGCCAATAACAAGCTTACAATCTCCAATTCTGAAGTGCCTTCCGATTTTCAGAAGCCTTACATTTTCCCATGTTAGTTCATCATTATCCATTAAATCCTTCACTTTCTTTGCAAAAGCCGGATCTGTCAGGAGACATCCTCCCGCCGGAGCTGGAAGAGTTTGCGGAGCTCCTCCTAACTTTTTCAGAATTTTCGGATGCTTTTTCCTTGAGCGTCCCATTAAATCCAGCATCTTTTCTCTTTCAACCATACCTTCTTCTTCATAAACTGTCGGAGGAAGCAACTTACCGGACAAAGGTCTTAGAATTTTTCCCTCTAATCCGGAAAGCTTTTCTATTTTTCTAAAAGCATCCAGACGCTGAGACATTGGTCTCTGACCAAGAACTTCTCCTGTAGCGATAATATTATTTCCAGCTATCTCCTTAAGCCTTCTTAACATATAAGCCTTACAGTCAATGCAGGGATTGATGTTCTTTCCATATCCACAGACAGGATTCTTTAACATTTCAAGGTAATCATCCTCCGCCTCAATGATTTTCAACTCTATGCCAAGCTTTCCTGCAAGCTCCTTTAGCTCTTCTAAGTTTTTCTGGAAAAAGGGAGAAGTTATATAAACTCCAATAACTTCATGGCTTAAATTTTTTAAAAGCTTTGCAGTAATAATGCTGTCCAGTCCTCCGGAAAAAAGAAGATAAACCTTTTTTTTCTCCATAGACACTGCTCCCAATTTGATTAAATTTAAAAATAAGAAATATCGGTAAAAGGAGGAAGGAATGGCAATCCTGAGACTAAATTTAACAGGTGATGGCATCGACCTGACAGGAGCTATTAAAAACACCCTGGAGGAGAAATTTGGAAAACTTGAAAAGTACCTGGGAGATGACGACAGAAGAGAAATTTTTGCAGACGTAATTGTAAAGAAAGAAAAATATCGCGCCTCAGTGGAGATTATTATCTATCATGTATTTGATCATACTTTGAGAATCAAGAAAGAAACCAATGATCTCTACACAGCAGTTGATTATGTTGTAGATGCAGCAGAGAAGCAACTTAGAAGACTCAAAGACAAAGTTAAAACCGAAGCAAAAAGAGAAGCACAAAAGAACTCTTTCAAAAGAAACTTTACTCTCGTTGAAGAAGAAGTTATTGAAAAACCGATTGAAATTATTGAAGTTGAGCCTGAACTCTATAAGCCAATTTCAATTGAAGATGCTGTAATCAAACTTCTCAGCTCAAATAGAGAATTTGTTGTCTTTTGCAACATTGAAACCGGAAACGCAGCAGTTGTTTACAAAAGAAAGGATGGAGACATAGGTCTGATAGAAATGCCTGCCTGTAAGTAACGAACACTGAGCTCCCTATGGGAGCTCTTTCAAAAAATTTAAGGTAATTATTAATACCAATACTACTTTAGAATTACTTTTATGTCATTCCAGGCAATTGGCTATCAAGTATCCTCAAGAATTTAACACTTCAAAATCTGCTCCCAAGAATAAAGAAGGAAAGACAAAGCCATTTCGCGAAAAGAAGAACATTGATAAAACTTCACGCAATTTCTCCAAATCTTGCAAGAGTCT
>CAZJFY010000260.1:0-1739 GCA_964545225.1 uncultured bacterium
AACTCCAAAGTTTTGCTCAGCTTGTCCTAAGCAGGTATAACAGAGAGTATAAAAAAGAGCATGAAGTGCCGGATACTCAGTGTGCAGGCATGGCAATTAATAAAAGGGGAGAGGTTCTCTTTGTTGTTGGTGGAGATAACTACACAGAGACAAAGCTTAACAGGGCTTTTCAGGTTCTGAGACCTATAGGTTCGACGGCAAAACCTTTCACTTACCTAACTGCTTTTGGTGATGGTCTATCTCCTTACGACTACACCTCAAATGTGCCATTTGAAATGCCAAAAGAGGGCAGTGATAATGGTAGCGATAATGATACATGGGTGCCAGAAAACTACTCTCACAGGTATTCAAAGTATATGGAGCTTAAGTACGCTCTTGAACATTCTGTTAACGTTGCGACGCTTCACGTAGCTATGAGAAACCCTTCTGGAGTAAGGAAAAATTTAAGGAAATTTAAGCTTATTGATGACTACTTTGATCTTTCTTACGTTCTTGGAAGTTTCCCTTCAAACCTTTACAGGGTTGTAAGAGCATATTCAGCATTTCAAAGTGGTGGCTTGATGTATGAGCCGTATGTGATAAAGGAGATAAGAAATCGGAAGGGGAAGGTTGTTTATAGAGGATTTCCAAGGTTTAAGAGAGTTGCTGAGAAAAAGTATGTAAATATCCTGAGGTCTGTTCTTCAGGATGTTGTAAAGGAGGGAACTGCAAGGAGAATATCTTACCTAACAACCAGGTTTGATGTTGCAGGAAAAACTGGAACTACCAATGATTGGAGAGATGTTTACTTCACAGGATTTACGACTTCCTTTACAATGAGCATCTGGTTTGGAAGGGATAGCTATCAAACACTCTGGAAAGGAGCTGTTGGTGGTTCTGTGGCAGCTCCTGTATGGGCGGAGATTGCTTTAAAGATGTGCAGTGAGTATGGCTGCGGAAGGTTTGTACCATCCTATGAAGAGGTTGTTAAAACGTATCCTCAGCCTTCAGAAATTCCTGGAGATGGTGATAAGTATCTGTTATCGGTAAACTTTCTTGACAATTCATTCCTGATTAACTATATAGATTTGAGCGAGTCCCTTAATCGTGACCTTTCACTATCTGAATCTATGTGAGAGCATATTATCTCTATTAACTCATCAATGGGAGCGTTTTTTTCCTTCCAAGTTTTATAAGAATCCTCAAATACGCTTAAAGTGTTAATTCCAAAGTAGTCTGACATCCTTTTAAGGAACTCCTCTCTGTTAACATTCACTGTCCCTGTTTCTCCTTTAAGCAGAGAAGTCAGCTTTTCCCTTAGAGACTTTCTTTCCTCTTCATTGTTCAAATTTGAAACTATAGATTCAATAAACTCCTTTAAACTTTCCTTCCTTTGAGCTTCTTCAAGTATCATGTATGTAACTATGCCGAAGTAATCCTTTAAAATAGGTTCAATTTTGCTTGCAAATGCTTTAAGCTTTTCATCCTTTTCTTTGGGTTTTAGTATATCTGCAATCTTCTCTTTCAGCCTCTCCCTATCCTCTTCTCCTATCTGTTCCAGCAATAGATTTATTAAATCCTCTTTTGATTTTGCTCTTCTTGCTTCTTCCTCAATGATGAACGCTGTAGCTATTCCAAGCGACTCATTTAACAGTTCAATTAGCTTGTTCCTCTCTCTATCCGTTAACTTAATCCCCTTTTTTGTTCTTCCACCCTTTCTGATTTTCTTTAGAATCTCTTCATGTTGCTGAGAAACCCTT
>CAZJFY010000261.1:0-1724 GCA_964545225.1 uncultured bacterium
CATTTCTTGCTATTTTAACAGCATAGTTATTCCAAATCTGTTCGTTAACTACGCCTACCGGATAGGTTACTCCCATCCTCTCTAAAAATCCCTTAAGGGAAGAAGGGTTCTCTCCAATATAATCCGTATTTAGCCCAATGACTACAACTTTACCTTTATACTTCCTGCTTAATTCTTCCAAAAATGGCATTTCAGCTTTACAAGGGGGACAAAATGTAGCAAAAAACTGAAGTAAAACAACCTTGCCCCTGAAATCTGAAAGCTTTAAGGTTTTCCCATTTGCAGTTTCAATTGAAAAATCGTAAGCTTTGTAAATATTCTGAGATTCCCTTACAGGCTGCTCTTTTTCCTTACCAAACTTACAACCAAAAGACATAACAAGCGCTATTGTTAATACAAGTGAAAACAGTTTTTTCATCTAACCTTCCCTCTCTTCAAGGTATTTTGTTGCTGACATTGCAGCTATAGCACCATCTGAAACAGCTGTAACTACCTGTTTTAAAGACTTAGCCCTTACATCACCTGCTGCAAAAAGCCCTGAAGTAGAAGTTGCCATCTCCTCATCAGTTACTATGTAGCCTTGAGGAGTAGAATCTACAAGGTGAAGTACAGGCTTAACGTTCGGTTCATTGCCTATAAAGATAAAAACTCCATCCACTTTGAGATTAGCCACATTCCCGGAAACTGTATCCTTTAAGGCAAGGTACTCAACAAACTGACTTCCATTTATAGACTCAACAGTTTTATTAAAAAGAGGTTCTATTTTTTCATTCTTAAAAACCCTGTCCTGAAGAAGTTTAACTGCTCTGAACTTATCTCTCCTATGGATTATATAAACCTTGGAAGCGAACTTTGTGAGGTAGAGCGCCTCTTCAAGAGCAGAATCCCCACCACCAACAACAGCAACCACCCTGTCCTTAAAGAAAGCTCCATCACAAACCGCACAGTAGGAAACACCTCTTCCAACAAACTCGGCCTCACCAGAAACACCAAGTTTCCTTGGAGTTGAACCAGCAGCCCATATGAGCGTCTTCCCTTTTATTTCCCCACCGGATTCAACTTCAACAGAAAATATATCTCCATCAAGGTTAACACTGGAAACGACGTACCCACTTTCTATGGCAACATTAAACCTTTCCGCCTGCTTTCTCATCCTTTCAGAAAGCTCAAAACCGGAAATTGGCTCAGGAAATCCAGGATAGTTCTCAATTGCTTCCGTTATTAAAAGCTGCCCTCCTGGCATCATCTGATCAAGGATTAAAGTCCTAAGATTTGACCTTCCAGCATATACGCCAGCCGATAAACCTGCGGGACCAGCACCAACGATAACTACATCCCATAAAGTTCTAAACATCTCACTCCCCAAGGACTCTTTCTATCATGTTCTCAAGAACAGCCTTGGGTTGCAAACCAACCTTTACATCAACAACTTCACCGTTTGAGAAAAGAATTACTGTAGGTATTCCTCTTATGCCGTACTGCATTGCGATCATTGGAAGCTCATCCGTGTTGACTTTAAAAACTTTTATCCTTCCTTCATATTCAGATGATATCTCCTCAATTGTTGGTGCCAGCATCATACATGGACCACACCATGGCGCCCAGAAATCCACAAGAACAGGAATATCAGATGAAAGAACTTCCCTTTCAAACTCATCTACAGTTCTAATTTCTCTTGCCATTAACTAAACCTCCTTAAGAAGAATTTTAAGTATCTCTACAGC
>CAZJFY010000262.1:0-1720 GCA_964545225.1 uncultured bacterium
TGGTAGGAGTTATCTGCTACTTGGGAAGTATTCAGATGGCAGCAGTTCTTGCAGTTACTGTTCTCTTTATTCTCACATTTAAAGAGCAGATGCACGAATTTGTAAAGCACTTAACAGTTCAGGATCTATTTGCTTTTCTAAAGTTTGCTGCCGTTACCATTGTTATCTATCCGCTCCTTCCTGACAGGACAATAGGGCCTTACGGTGGTGTAAACCCCAGAGAAGTATGGGCTATGGTCGTGATCATATCAACTATAGATTTCATTGGCTATGCTTTAACAAAGTTCATCGGGAGCAGGAAAGGGATAGTAATTACGGGCCTCATTGGTGGTCTTGTTTCAAGCACTGCCGTATCAGCAACGCTCTCTCCTCTTTCAAAGCTAAATCCAAAGCTGATTAACGATTACGCAGCGGGTATAGTTGGTGCTTCAACAATCATGTTCATGAGAATTTTTATCCTTGCCTCAATAATAAGCCTTTCATTTGCAAAGTTTCTATTTATCCCCTGTGCATTTTCTACGTTGCTGGGACTTCTCTTTACTTACTACATATCAAAACAGGAATCAACAACCGGTTCCGATATTAAAGTTCACAACCCGTTTGAGCTTTCTACAGCCTTCAAGTTCGGCATCTTTTACGGTTTTATACTTTTCCTTTCAAAATCAGCAACAAAGATTGTTGGTGCCATCGGACTTTATACAATTGCAGCAATATCTGGACTTTCGGACGTTGATGCTATAACCCTTTCCACTTCAAAAATATTCAGCTCTGGAGAAATCGGATTAACCACTGGAGCAGCAACAATACTTATAGCTGCAACTGTTAATACAATCTTTAAATGGTTTTTAACTCTAAGCATGGGGAGTAAAGAGCTTTTCATGAAAACAATGATGGGATTTATCCTTCTTACAATTGGCGAGTTCTTAGGAATAGCAACCTTGTGGATAACAGTAAGACAGGGATAATCCTGCCTTACTGAACGGGATAAACGCTTACGATTTTCTTATTCCTTCTCTTTTCAAACTTTACTATTCCATCCTTAAGAGCAAAAAGCGTGTAATCCTTTCCAACTCCAACATTTAATCCGGGATGAACGCTTGTTCCTCTTTGTCTAACGAGAATATTTCCGGCTTTGACAATCTGACCATCATGCCTTTTAACGCCAAGCCTCTTACCTATTGAATCCCTACCGTTTTTCGTAGAACCCATTCCTTTTTTATGAGCCATCTTAAACCTCCAATATCAAGCTATCTCTTCAATCCTTATCTCTGTAAAATGCTGACGATGACCATACTTTCTCTGATAGTGCTTCTTTGCTTTGTACTTGAAAACTATAATCTTTCTTCCCTTTCCATGCCTTATTACGGTTGCTCTTGCTTTTCTACCCTTAACCTCGTCTCCAAGCTCCACGCTCCCGTCATCATTCCTTACCATTAAAACATCAAGCTCCACCTCTGAACCTTCAGGTAGGTTGACTTTTTCAACCTTTAAAACCTGACCAGGCTCAACCACATACTGCTTTCCTCCTGTTTTAACAACTGCATACATAACACTACCTCCTATACTTTTGAAGCGGTGTAAATTTATAACAAACACCCCCTCTTGGTCAAGCCGTGTGTTCGAGTTCAATACATGGTGGACACATTGACAACTTCTAATATAGTCCTCAAACTTCTCAGCGGGAGTTTTAAAGTTCAAAGCCTGATGGGATCTGATGAAG
>CAZJFY010000263.1:0-1718 GCA_964545225.1 uncultured bacterium
ATGTGGAAAGACTGAATGAGAAAAGCTCTGATAATAAGTGCAAGTATTAAAGCAACACCAAGGGACTTAATGTTTTCAACTATTTTCTCTTTCATCAGTCAACCTTCAAGACGGCAAGAAATGCTTCCTGTGGAACTTCCACTTTTCCAAGCATTTTCATTCTTTTCTTCCCTTCCTTCTGCCTTTCAAGAAGCTTTTTCTTTCTCGTAATGTCTCCACCGTAGCACTTGGCAAGTACGTCCTTCCTCAAAGCCCTTACGTTCTCCCTTGCAATGACCTTGTTCCCAATGGCAGCCTGTATGGCAACTTCAAAAAGCTGCCTTGGTATTATATCCTTTAACTTCTCTACAAGCTGCCTTCCTCTTCTCTGTGCCTTATCCCTATGTACTATAACTGAAAGCGCATCTACAGGTTTCCCGTTTATAAGGATATCAAGCTTTACAAGTTCAGACTCTCTGTAACCGATTAGGTCGTAATCAAAGGAAGCGTATCCCCTTGAAACGGACTTTAGCTTATCAAAGAAGTCAAAAAGGATTTCAGAAAGAGGCATATCGTACTCGAGGTTTACCCTTTTGCTATCAAGGTAGGTAAAGTTCCTCTGTATTCCTCTTCTTTCCTGTGCAAGCTGCATAATGGGACCAACATAGTCTGAAGGCGTTATAATGCTTGCCCTTATGTAAGGTTCCTCTATCGATTCTATTTTTTCCCTTGGTGGCATTTGTGCAGGGTTTTGAACTTCTACTACTGTTCCATCGTTGAGCTTGACCTTATAAATAACGCTCGGAGCAGTTGCTATTAGTTCAAGCTCAAATTCCCTTTCAAGCCTTTCCTTTATAACTTCCATATGCAGCAATCCAAGGAAACCGCACCTGAAACCAAAACCGAGAGCTGCCGACGTTTCAGGTTCAAAGTGAAGCGCAGCATCATTTAACTTCAACTTCTCAAGAGCTTCTTTTAAGTCCTCATATCTGTCAGAATCAACCGGATAAAGTCCCGCAAATACCATTGGCTTTGCCGGTCTAAATCCTGGGCATGGTTCATCCGTAGGTTTTTGTGCATCCGTTATCGTGTCTCCAACCTGTGTATCCTCAATGTTTTTAATGTTAGCAGCGATATAACCTACCTCTCCTGCAGAAAGTCTTTCAAGCTTTTTCATGAATGGGGATTGCGTTCCAGCTTCGATTACTTCAAACTCTTTTCCGTTTGACATGAGCTTTATCTTCATGCCCGGTTTGACTGTGCCGTCGTAAATTCTGATGAAGGGAATTACGCCTTTATAGTTATCATAGTAGGAATCAAAGATAAGTGCTTTTAAGGGTCTACTTTTATCTCCTTTTGGTGGAGGTACCCTTTTAACTATGGCTTCAAGAATATCTTTAACTCCAACTCCTTCCTTTGCACTGGCCGGAATTGCTTCCTCAGGGTCAAGCCCAAGAACTTCCTCAATCTGCTTCTTTACCCATTCAACATCTGCTCCAGGTAGGTCAATCTTGTTAATAACCGGAATTATCTCAAGGTCCGCTTCAAGGGCAAGAAAGAAATTTGCAATTGTTTGAGCCTCTATACCCTGAGTTGCATCAATAACAAGAAGAGCTCCCTCGCAAGCTGAAAGACTTCTTGAAACTTCGTAGGAGAAGTCAACATGCCCTGGAGTGTCTATGAGATGCATTGTATAGGTTTTACCATCCTCAGCCTTATAGTTCATCCTCACTGCATTT
>CAZJFY010000264.1:0-1689 GCA_964545225.1 uncultured bacterium
TTCAGTGTGTCTTATATGGCTTCTTTTCCCTGGGCTTTCAGCTCTTTCTTACTATATGGGAGGTTCAATTCCGTCTTTTATTGACGCTTATTTTGAATCAGTGTCAGGTTTTACAACAACAGGAGCATCAATACTTACAGAAATTGAACACCTACCAAAAAGTGTTTTACTTTGGAGATCAACAACTCACTGGATAGGTGGTCTTGGCTTTGTTGTTTTCTCCCTTTCTCTCCTTCCTATTCTTGGTTCTGGTGGAATGCAGCTTATGAAATTTGAAGCTTCAAGAGCGGTTGAGGAAAAAATTAAGCCAAAGGTAAAAGAGATTGCTAGAACGACGTTTGCAGTTTACCTTGTGATAACAATTCTCGAAGTAATTTTATTGAAGCTTTCAGGACTTAGTTTTTACGAAGCAATTAACCACACTTTTGCAACAGTTGCAACTGGTGGTTTTTCAACAAGGAACACGAGTGTTGCGGCATTTAACAACCCTGCGGCTGAAATGATTATAGCTCTTTTCATGTTTCTTGGTTCGGTAAATCTTCAGCTTTACTATAGAGCTTTTAAGATGAGGAGTATTAGGTATTACTTTAAGTACTACGAGGTGAAGTCACATTTGATAATCATTTTTCTTTCTGTAGTGTTTGTGACTTCCGTTCTTTTCTTTTCAGGGACATACAGTAATTTGCTTCAGTCTCTGAGATATGCAGTGTTTCAGGTTGCAACAGCGGCAACGACAACAGGTTTTGCTTCTACTGACTACACAAACTGGCCATCCTCTGTCCTTGCCCTTTTAATGATCCTTTCTTTGATTGGTGCATCTTCAGGTTCAACAGCTGGAGGTTTGAAGCAGTTTAGATTTATTGTGATGTTAAAGACCATGTATGGGGAATTAAAAAAGACAGCGCATCCTCACCTTGTTTACAGAATAAATTTAGGGGAAAAAGTTCTTGATATATCCATGATAAATGCTTTGTGGGCTTACGTTTCCCTCTACTTTGGAACAACAGTTTTGGTAGGTTTCATACTAACAATTTCCGGCTATGATTTGATAACTTCCTTTTCCGCTTCTATTGCTTGCATAACAAGCTTAGGTCCGGGACTTGCAAAAGTTGGTCCTGCTGCAAATTTCTCATTTTTCCACGGTTGGGAAAAGCTTCTCCTTTCCTTTGAAATGATTCTTGGGAGGCTTGAGCTTCTAACAATGCTTTCAATTTTCCTTCCAAGTTTCTGGAAGGAGTAAAAGCTATGAAATCATTTTAACTATCTGCGGCAATACGTTAGATGCAGAGTCCTTAAAAGTGAAATCGCAGTGATTTGAAATGGGAGTTTCTTCTGTATTTATCTCAATGAGTGTAGCTTTATGCCTTTTTGCTATTAGAGGTAAGGATGCTGCTGGTTGGACGACAGAAGATGTTCCAATGGAGAAAAACACATTGCATGTTTCAGCGAAGTTAAAAGCTTTTGAAAGTCTATCTTCAGGTATCATTTCCCCAAACCAGACAACTCCTGGACCAATTATCTCTCCGCAAACTGAACAGATTGGAAGCTCGTTTTCTTCAAGGTTCTCTATAACAGATTCTTTAAATTCATTTTCAGGAAGGTATTTGAGGTAGTTTCTATTTGAGTAAGGAAAGATTTCCCTAAATTCATCTTCTGAGTAACTTTTCCCACAGTACCTGCACTTTCCTT
>CAZJFY010000265.1:0-1686 GCA_964545225.1 uncultured bacterium
AAGGAGATGGAAGACCTCCTTTCATCCTACGAAAAAGGAAAAATACTTACCGAAGGAATCAGAGTTGCCATTGTTGGAAGACCAAATGTTGGGAAGTCCTCTCTCCTCAACTCTCTCCTTCAAGAAGAAAGAGCGATAGTCACTGAAATCCCGGGAACAACAAGGGACATTATTGAGGAAAGCATTAACCTAAAAGGTGTTCCCATCAAACTCATTGACACAGCAGGAATAAGAGAAGCAGCTGAAGAAGTGGAAAGGATTGGCATAGAAAGAACTTTAAAGAAACTTCAAGAAGCAGACATAGTTCTATTCATGATAGATGGTTCTAAAGGTTTCACAGAGGAGGATAAGAAAATTTCTAAATTGATAGAAAATTCGGGAAATAAAATTCTTGTTATAAATAAAAAGGATTTGGGATTAAAAATTAAGTGCGAAAATTTAAAGGAGAAATTCGAATCTTGTGTTGAAATAAGTGCAAAGACCGAAGAAGGCATCAATAATTTATCAGAAATCATATTTAAAAAGTTAATCCTTGATCCGCAGGTTATACTCAAGAAAAAGGAACCCTTAATAACAAACGTTAGGCAGAAAAATCTCCTTGAAAATGCCATTAATTCATTACAAAAGGTTATCTCATCTCTTGAGGGTGGTTATGAATCACCGGAATTTCTCTCAATGGATATTGATGATGCTTTAAAGTACCTTGGAGAAATAGTAGGAGAGGTTACCACTGAAGACATGCTTGATATAATATTCAGCAGGTTTTGCATAGGTAAGTAGATTTGATAAAATTTTCCCAATCTTTTTTGGGGAAGGGATGAAAAAGCTACAGATTATAGTCATAGAAGATGAGCTTAGCAAACCTCGATCTGTCTTTGTATCAAAGCTAAAGCTAAAACTTGCAATTATCTCAGCTATAGTTACTTTCACTGCGCTAACCTTCTTTTCAATATTTGGATTCAAATCCTACATCAGAGCCAATAATCTCGCTAACGAACTACAGGCTTATAAAAGCGAAAACACTGAGCTAAAAATAAGGGTTGCTTCCTTAGAGAAGGAGAAAAAGGAGTCTGTTACCGAAATCGCAAAGCGTATAGAGATAATTGACTCAATAATGAGAAAGGTTGGTCTTAGCAAGCAGGTTAAAAACGCTGATTTCTCCGGAGAAGGAGGTATATACATACCCCTTGATGAACTTGACAAAATCGATCTTGATTCAATTGCTGAAAGCGCAGATCTGTTTATTAAAAAATTGAAAACGACTCCACTTTCCTACCCAACCTATGGAAGATTTACATCAGGATTTGGAATAAGAAGAGACCCCTTTACTCATAGATTGGCTTTTCACCCTGGAGTGGACCTTGCCAACAAACCTGGAACACCGGTCAAAGCTACCGCTGACGGAGTTGTTGAGAGAGCAGGCTGGTGGGGAGGATGGGGAAAAGTTGTCGTTATAAGACACACGAAAAACTTAAAAACGGTCTATGCACATTTGAGGAAAATATACGTAAGACGTGGGCAAAAAGTTCATAGAGGACAAATCATCGGGCAATTGGGAAATACTGGAAGGAGTACAGGTCCTCACCTACACTATGGAATAATGTTCAAAGGTAAGTGGGTAAATCCTTTGAAATTCATGGAGGTAAAAATTGATAGGGAAAAAGGATAAATTAGAAGTAACTGACA
>CAZJFY010000266.1:0-1685 GCA_964545225.1 uncultured bacterium
AATTATTGGCGGAAGTGGTTTGTATGAGATAGAAGGTCTTGAGAAAGTAGGAGAAATTTTGCTTGATACACCATTTGGTAAGCCTTCTGATGTTTACATTCACGGCAGAATTGGAGATAAGGATGTTTACTTTCTTCCAAGGCATGGAAGAGGTCACGTGTACCTTCCTTCTGAGGTTCCGTACAGAGCGAATATCTATGGGTTCAAGATGTTAGAGGTTGATTGCATAATATCTGTTAGTGCTGTTGGCTCTATGAAGGAAGAGATTAAGCCGGGGGATTTTGTCATAGTTACCCAGTTCTTTGATAAGACAAAGTTAAGACCTTCAACGTTCTTTGGAGATGGGATTGTTGCGCATGTTGCATTTGATAAACCAACGTGTGAAAAGCTGAACGAGAAAATTTATAGGGCTTGTCTTGATGAAGGGATACCTGTTCACAGGGAGGGTATTTACCTTTGCATTGAGGGACCTCAATTTTCAACCAAAGCTGAATCAAGGATTCACAGAACTTGGGGAGTTGATGTTATTGGGATGACCAACATTCCTGAAGCAAAGCTTGCAAGGGAAGCAGAAATTCCTTACTCCTCAGTTGCACTTGCAACCGACTATGATGTATGGAAGGAAGGAGAAGAGGTAAGTGTTGAAAAGGTTCTCGCTACGATGGCCAGGAATGTTGAAAATGCAAAGAAGATGTTAAAGAGGGTTATTTCTGAGTTGAAGGAGGAGGACCTTGAAGGTTCTCCTGCAAGAACTGCTCTTGTTGGAGCCATTCAGACAAGGCCAGAATATATAACAGAAGAGGTAAGAGAAAGGTTAAAACTTTTAATCAAGGGAAGAATTTAATTCTTCCCTTCAAATTCTTCTATTATCGAGCTTATGGAGTTAGCCCCGCTATAAACTTTACCATCCGGTGTAATGAATGTGGGGACTGAAGTTATCCCTTTAATTTTCAGAATGTCCATTATTGACCATACCTTCAGCTTTCCTCTGTCGCATAAGTTTTTGGATGTATAACCAGTTTTAAAGGCATTAAAACCTTTTCTATCGCATATTATGGAAACTGCTGTTTTAAAGCCTTTCCCTTCGTGAGTTATTGGTGCAAGTAAGAATCTCACTTCTATTTTTTTGTCAAGGAACCTTTTAATTTCTCCGCTGTTCTTTCTGCAAGTTTCACATGCAGGATCTGCAATAACATAAATGAACTTTTCCGATTTACCGACCGAAAACGCAACGAGTTTTTCAATCCTTCTCATCTCCTCTTCTGAAAACTTTAGTTCTGGAATTGGTATTAAAATTCCTTCCAGGAGAAACCTGTTATGTTCATCTATGAAAAAAGTTTCCCCTTCCTTTGTGTCTATTCTGCAAAGTCCCTTAATCCTTGAGGGTTTAACAGACTTAACAGAAAAGGGAGTTCTTAACACTCTGTTGAGGATAGATTGTGCCTCTTCCCTGTTTAAACATTCAGAGGCATACGTATTTATGGTTAGCAAGAGAACTATTAGCAGAGCTTTTGTCATGACATTTCAATTATAACTTTAAGTGATAGTTGTTGACAACGTATTTTACGTCCATTAAAATTTCTTTCGGTTCCGAGTCTGGCTACCTAAGGGAAGTAAAATCCTAAGGAGTCAGACCGATAGGGTATGTCTGGAAACGGGCATGCCTCCCGGATTGGAAAGGAACC
>CAZJFY010000267.1:0-1671 GCA_964545225.1 uncultured bacterium
AGCCGTTTAAGGTGGAGGGAAGGGAGTTTACAAAGCTTGAAACGAAGATAATAAATAACGTTGCAGATATTGCCCTCTCAACGTTCAAATCAGTCTGGCGCAACATATACCCTGTAAACGTAAAGCTAAAGTCAATAGAGTTAAATCCAACGCTTGCGAAAATTGTCTCTTCAACAGATAAAGTGATAGTTGTTGAGCTAACAATGGAAATAGATGGATACGAAGCTCCCTTCTTCTTCTGCTTCCCACACGAAATGTTCATTCCAATAAAGGAAATAATCTACTCAGAATCTGGATTGTCTGAAAAAGACCCCGTTTGGGAAAATCACCTTAAAGAGAAAATTTTTTCATTAAAATTAAACTTAAAGCTTGAGCTTGCAAGGAAAAATCTCAAGTTCAAAGATATACTAAACTGGGAGGTAGGAACAGAAATTCCTATTAACGTTTCAAAGGATTCAAAACTCAAACTCTACGTTGAAAACATACCAAAGTTTAAAGCAAAACTTGGAAAAGTTGGAAGAAAATATGCTGCTTTGATAACTGATTTGCCGGGAGAAAGCAATGCCTGAAGAGGGAAAGGATAAACAGCCAATTAACTCAGAACAGCCTTCGGAAAGTTCTCAGGAAGACCTTGCATCTGAATGGGAGAAAATGCTTGAAAAGGAAGAGCAGGAAACTCCCAAAGAAGAGGAAAGGGAAGTTGAAACTTCCAAACCTGAAGCAGATGGTGAAACACCAGAACATACCTCAGAATCTGAAAAGATAAAGCTCTTCCTGGATATCCCCGTTGAAATATCTGTTGAAATTGGAAATGCAAAGCTTTCACTTGAAGAGGTTTTAAAACTCCATCCAAGCAGCGTCATTGAACTTGAAAGGTTCATAGATGAACCCGTGGATATAAAAGTAAACGGTAAACTTGTAGCAAAAGGCGAACTCTATATGGTTAAGGAAAACTATGGTATAAAGATTAAACAGATAATAACTCCAGAAGAAAGGGTAAAACTTATAGAAGAGGATTAAATGGCTTTAACTGTCCAGCCTTTGTACGTATTGGCATCTGGAGGAGAGAGAGCCTTAGAGCAACTTGATGTAACCACAAACAACATTGCAAATATATCAACTCCAGGATTTAAAAGAATCCTCATGAGGGAACTGAGTCAGCCAGTTAATAGAAGCTTGGCACAAGAGAACATTCTTACTTTTCCAAGGTTCAAGGACACAAAAGTAATAACTGAACAAGGAGTAATAAGGAAAACAGACTCCCCTTTCGATTTTGCAATTCATGGAAAAGGGTTCTTTCAAATTAAAGTAAAAGGTAGCACACTGCTTACAAGAAATGGCCACTTCTTCCTGAATAGTGAAGGCTTCCTCGTTGATCAAAATGGAAACAAAGTTCTTGATGAAATCCAAAGACCCATTAAAATAGACCCAAACGCACCCTTTACAGTAACAGATGATGGAACAATCTATCAGAATGGGGAAAAGGTAGCAAAAATCTCCATAACCATGTACGATACCATCTCTGCTGTGGGGGAAGGTTATTATAAACCCAACGGTAAACAGCTCATCCCAGAGTTTAAACTCTTAAGAGGATTTTTAGAGATGTCAAATGTAAATCCCATCAAGGAGATGATCAATCTGATACAAGCCCAGAGGAGATTTGAAATATAT
>CAZJFY010000268.1:0-1662 GCA_964545225.1 uncultured bacterium
CAACAAGGGAATTAAGTCCCAACATCCTCTGGAACTGCTGAAAGGATTTACTTCTCCATAATCCCAAACCATTGGTAAAGCTTGCCGATCGAAAACTCTTTCAAAAGATAAAGCATCAGGACGCCATCTCACTAAAACGACGGAATAGGTAGCTAACCTGTTAACTGTCAGAGCCAAATATGCTACAACTGCCTTAGCATATTCTTTATCATTCATTTTCCCGTAAGCTTCTCTAACCTTCTCCGTAAACGTTATCAGTGCCAGCTTTTGACGAGCATTAAAAAGCTTTCCCCAGTTGTCCAGTCCATAATTCTGAACACGGAATCCGAGTGTTCCTACAGGAGGTAAAGGTTCATTTGGAACAGGGTCAATTCCCCACTTTTCAAAAAGCTTTTTTCTCTTTTCTTCAAGATACCTTTCTGCTTCTTTGAAAATTCTATAATCTTCCTCCGTTGCTACTCTGTATTTCTTTCCAGCTTCTCCCTCTTTATGTAAAACAACAGCTACAAGCCTTTCTCCTGCTTTTCCCTCCTTAAAAAGTTTTCTTGTTGTATCCGCTTCAATCACTGCACCACAAACAGGACAGGTTACAACGGCCCTTGAAACTGTCCCTTTTGAAGGGTCAAAACCTTCTGGAAACTCTTCGTAACCATCACCAACGATTTTAAACTTAACTTCGTTACTTTCTACGTAAGGGTAAAGAGCAACCTTTTTGTTTTTCTTCTTTGCAAGCCAGAACTGTCTAAACAGAGGAATCTCTGCATTGCAGGCTGGGTTCTGACAGGGAACTGTCCTTGCCCAGATATATCCAACAGGAATTGAACCATCTTTATCCTCAGGATAAAACTTTCCGATTTCCTTTTTTGCTTCTTCTAAAACCCAGTTTCCCCATTTTTTAACGTCGTATATTAGCTTGCTTTCCTCTCTCTCTACGTTTCCAGAAAGTAGAGAACCTTCCGATTTTTCAGAAATCTTAATTTTCAAATGACCATACTTTTGAGGATATTCAAGAGTACACTTCTGGATTAACACGGCAACGGGATTGTAGTCGTTACTATAAACCTCACATCCAAGCCTTAAAGCTTCTAAAGGAATAGAACCCCCACCTCCAAATGGATCTAAAACTTTGGGTGGAACACCATTATTAGCCTTCAGAATATCTTTTCTTGCCCGTTCTATTATCTCCTGCTTTAAAGAATTTTCCCACTTAGAAAGCTCTACGATAAACTCTTTTTTCTCGTTATACTCTCTTTCATTTTTAGGTGCTGGAACTAAAGCGGCATAGTTTGTTGCCCTGCTCGTTGCAAGGGGACGCCTTGCCCACCAGATATGGAGCGTTGAGATATGCCCGTGCCTAATGTTTTTCTCCCTTGCTCCTTCCCTACTAACTTCCTTTACCGGGAAACTATGTTCAATTAACCTTTTATCTTCCATCATTCAACCTCTTCTTCAATGTGAAGCTTTATGTCCAGATAGGCACCGTTCTTATGTCTTTTCAGTTCTCTTACCAGCTTGGAAAGGATTTTTACATAACGTTTTTTGACTTTTACTTGAACAAGAAAAATTCTTTTCCTTCTTAATAAAGTCTCATCTTGAATATCTTTTATTGAATACCATAAAAGTATTGCAAAGCTTCCCCACATTTTCTTTACAAGTTCGGAA
>CAZJFY010000269.1:0-1641 GCA_964545225.1 uncultured bacterium
ATGTAAATGGTGCGGATGTGGTAATCTATTCTTCAGCCATAAGGAGTGATAATCCGGAGATTATTGCCGCTAAAAGGAAAGGACTGCCTGTGATTCCAAGGTCTGATCTTCTTGCTGATTTGATGAAGTTTAAGGAGGGAATAGCTGTTGCAGGGACACATGGAAAGACGACTACAAGTTCCATGATATCAACAATTTTCTACAGTGCTGGATTAAAGCCGACTATACTCGTTGGTGGAAAACTTGAAATACTTAATGGAGATAATGCTTTTTCAGGTGAAAGCAATATACTTATTGCTGAAGCTGATGAAAGTGATGGTACTTTTTTAAAGCTTTCACCGACTGTAAGCATTATTACGAACATTGATGAAGATCATCTTGATTTTTATGGCTCAGTTGAAAATATAAAGGAAGCTTTTGTTGAGTTTGCAAACAGGACATCGTTTTATGGTGAAGTTATTGCATGTAATGATTGTCCAAATGTTAGATCCGTTCTTTCCAACGTTTACAAAAAAGTTTTAACTTATGGACTGACATCAGAGTCAGATATTTATGCTCAAAGCTTGGAGCCTTTTGGTCTTGGTTCCATATTTGATGTCTTTTTCAAGGGGAAGAAGCTTGGAAATGTTAAGCTAAGTATTCCCGGTAAGCACAATGTTTTAAACGCTCTTGCTTCTATTCTTGTTTCCCTTGAGTTTGGTATACCCTTTGAAAGGATAGCTGAATCTCTGCAGTCGTTTAGAAATGCGAAGAGAAGACTTGAACTTAAAGGGAACATTAACGATATTGTTCTCCTTGATGATTATGCGCACCATCCAGCAGAGATTAAGAATACGATTGAGGCTGTTAATCAATCTTTTCCGGGGAGAAGACTTATTGTTCTTTTCCAGCCTCACAGATTTTCAAGGACAAAGTTTTTATGGGATGAGTTTGTCAAGGTTTTAAGTTCGATTGAGAACTTGGTAATTGTTGATATATATCCAGCTTCAGAACTACCTATTGAAGGAATTAGCTCTGAGTTGTTAGCTTCTCATTCTGGGGCAATTTATGGTGGATCCCTTTACAGAGGAATCCAGAAAGTTTTGGAAATTTTGGAACCAGGAGATGTATTCATATCTCTCGGGGCAGGTGATGTTACCAAAGCTTGCGATGTTATAAAAGAAGAGCTTTTAGAATCTATACCCAAGCTGTCTTAATAGGGATTGTTTACTTCTCCATCCCTCCTTTACTTTTACCCATAATCTAAGGTAAATCTTCTTGTTGAGAAGAGCTTCAAGCTCCTCTCTTGCAAGACTTCCAATTTTCTTCAGCCTTTGTCCTCCCTTTCCTATTATTATCGGTTTTTGCGATTCCTTCTCAACATAGATGTCTGCGTCTATTATAAGCATATCTGGATTTCTTTTCCCCTTTTCAATATTAATAACGTTTACTGCTACGGCATGAGGAATTTCCTCCTTTGTGATATTCATTACCTTTTCCCTTATGATTTCTGAAATGAACTGTTCAATTGGCATGTCGGTTACCATCTCTTTGCTGTAGTACTGAGGCCCTTCTGGAAGGTAGAGAATCAAGATATCCAAAAGTCTATCAAGGTTAGTTCCCTTTGTTGCACATACTGGCACTATATCGTTCACAAAAGGA
>CAZJFY010000270.1:0-1635 GCA_964545225.1 uncultured bacterium
AATTGAGCTAACTGGTGATGAGGAACAGATAGATGCGTTTTTAGAACTTGTAAAGCCAATGGGAATAAAGGAGATGGCAAGAACCGGCAGAGTTGCGATGGTAAGAGCTTTACAGGGAGAAACTTTTGCAGAGAAATAGATAAATTGGAGGTAGAAATGGCAAAAGTATACTACGATGAGGACGCAAGCCTTGAATACTTGAGAGGGAAAACCGTAGCAATACTTGGATACGGAAGCCAAGGCCATGCCCATGCTTTAAACCTGAGGGACAGCGGAATAAACGTTATTATCGGATTAAGACCAGGGAAATCATTTGAAAAAGCAATGAATGACGGATTTTCTGTGATGTCACCTGAAGAAGCAACAAAGGAAGCAGATGTTATCATGTTCTTACTTCCAGATCCTGTTCAAAAGAAAGTTTATAAAGAGTCCGTTGAGCCAAACCTTGAATCAGGAATGGCACTTGCATTTGCTCACGGATTTAACATCCACTTCAACCAGATAGTCCCTCCCAGGGATGTTGACGTTTTTATGGTAGCTCCAAAGGGACCTGGACATCTTGTAAGGTGGACATATCAGGAGGGAGCTGGAGTTCCTGCACTTGTTGCTGTCGCTCAGGATTCGACAGGAAAGGCAATGAACATAGCACTTGCATACGCAAAAGGAATAGGAGCAACAAGAGCAGGAGTAATAGAAACAACCTTTAAAGAGGAAACGGAAACGGACCTCTTTGGAGAACAGGTTGTCCTGTGCGGTGGAGTAACATCTTTAATTAAAAAAGGCTTTGAAACCCTTGTTGAGGCAGGTTATCAACCTGAAGTAGCTTACTTTGAATGCCTCCATGAACTAAAACTCATCGTAGACCTCATATATCAACATGGACTTGCCGGAATGAGGTATTCAATAAGTGATACAGCAGAATACGGCGACTACACGAGAGGACCAAGAGTAATAAATGATAGCGTGAAAAGTGAAATGAAAAGAATACTATCAGAAATACAGAGCGGAGAATTTGCCAAGGAATTCATACTTGAAGCACAAGCAGGATATCCTGTGCTTAACGCAAACAGGAGAAATGAAAAAGAACATCTAATTGAACAAATTGGGAAGAAGCTTAGAGAGATGATGCCATTCCTGAAATCGCAAAAGAAAGATCTAAAGTAAAATAGGGGGGAATTACCCCCCAAACTCCTTATCTATCAAATCTTCCCCTTTTATCCTAAACTTCTCGGAAAGCTCTAAATCCTTCATATCGTCAAAAATTTTTGACAGTTCAAAGTATGCTTCCGCTGCTTCAAGATTCCTTCCGAGTTCCTTCAAACTCTCAGCGTAAAGTTCTCTAACAAAAGTATCCTCCGGAACTTTTAGAAGGTATAAGGATGCTGTATCTATTAACTCCTTAAACTTACCAGATGAGTAAAGTTCCGATATATGCTGATGAAAATCCCTTTCAATAACCTTATTCTCCTTTGAACCGGCTCTCTTCAACACAAAAATAAAAAACGATAAAATTAGCAAGAGAAGTAATACCACAAAGAGCTTTAAATCAAATCTCCTCTCCTTTTCCAAAATATTGTTTTTATTATTAACTTCATTACAGAAGCTACTTGAACCGAATAGAGAACTTTTTCAGCC
>CAZJFY010000271.1:0-1634 GCA_964545225.1 uncultured bacterium
TCGTCTCCTACAAGTTCAACACTTAAAGGATTCCCATAGCCGATAAGAGTTACTACCAGAGAATCCGTATCCTTCCATCTACAGTTAAACTGTTTATCTGCAATGTTCAACTTTACCTCTCTATTTTTTTCTGAATCTGATTCCCGAAACTTCAAAGATATAGTCTTTAAGTTCATTTTCGGATTTCAGTTCCAGTCTCTCTCCAGTTTCTGTGTAAGTTACTACTTTGGGAAGCATATGTCCGTAAACATGCAAGAGATTACAGAAGCCAAGGACAGCATCTGTTTTGTCTTTCTTCAGGTTTAAAGAAAAGCAGTCAAGTTTCTTTTTTTCTATTTCCAGCTTTCCCTTATATTTGAAGGGATCAATCCAGAAAGAAAAGTCATCAATATCTGTTATTCCTTCTACAAAGAGAAGTAAATTATCTTCGGCTTTCTTCAAGTACCACATGGCAGTAACCTCTATATCCCTTACTTTATCCCTTACTTTTCCTGATTTAACCACATGTGAAAATTTGATGATTGAGGAACATTAAGAAAGAGCTTTACATTCGGATTTTCTTTCAAGCTTTCAGCTATCTTTTCCTGAACGTCAAGTTCTCTCCATTTTAGAACTTTTGGAGTAATAGACTTTGAAAGCATTTCATTGGCTTTAGCTTCAGCTTCTGCCTTCTTTAATCTGGCTTCGGCTTCCGCTTTAGCCTGGATAACCTTCCTTTCAGCTTCAGCTTGAGCTTTGATTACTTTTTCAATCTTTTCAGTTTCAGCTTTAATCTTCTTAACTTCCTGCTCACGTTTGGCTTGTTCTTCTACATATTTCATCCTCTCGGCTTCCTGCTTCGCTATTTGAACAGCTTTTATCCTATCTTGGATCTCAGAAGGTAAAAGAATGTTCCTGAGCTGAACTCCTACAACCTGAACAGCTTTTTTGGACTGTTCGGTTATCTCTCTTCTGATTCCTTCTTCTATCTTTTTAGCAATCTCGGGTCTTTTGGTAGGAATTGTCTCTGCGGGATAATCTCCAATTACGTCCCTAACTACTTCCCTACAGATCGGGTTAACGAGCTTTTCTTCCCAATTCTCTCCCCATTCCTGCAATGTTTCGGAAACCTCATCAGGAAGGAGTCTATACTGAACGGTGAGCTCTACTTCTATTGGGAGTCCTCTCTGGTCAAGAACTGTAATAGCAGGTTTATTTATTACTCCCTGTTTGTCTTTAAGGTCCCTATTTCCCTTGTAGTTGATGGCATGCACTTTAACATCAACTTCTTTTATTTGCTGGATCACTGGAAGTTTAAAGTGTAAGCCAGGTTGAAGTTCCTCATTGTCATACTTTCCCAGCGTAACCTTAACTCCGACATTTCCTGATTCGATCGTTTTAAATGGCGAAATAATACCGATAGTTGAAATGAGAAAAACGGCTGTTACTCCAGCTATAAGCAGTTTTTTGGACTTTTCTGGCACATTAGGAAACGATTCTTTCATAATTACCCCCGTTTATAAATTCTCCTTATCCTGAAAGTTTTGTAGCTATCTTTTCTGCCTTCTCTGGTGAAGTTTGTGGATCAAGTCTCAGCATGAGAGTTCTTATAAATTCTTTGTCTCTTGTTGCTTTGAGAAATAAAGAAGATATTT
>CAZJFY010000272.1:0-1627 GCA_964545225.1 uncultured bacterium
TTATAACGTTTGTCCCAACTATAAGTGTTTAAAGCTATTTTTAAAGAGGAAGTTCAAGGCTAAGGTTGATCCTGATGAATTCTACAGAAATGTTGTAGCTTCTTTGAAGGATTACCTTTTGAAGCTCCTTTCACTATCAAAACGGTCAAGAGTTGTCATCATCGGTCAGGATAACTTAAAAGTAATTGAAGAACCCGGAACCTTGTTCCTTTCAAAGGAGCTTAGTAAAAGGACAAAGGATTCACTTTTAAAATCGATAAAGTCTGATGTTATTATCGTTGATGGTTTATTCTCAGAGGTCGAAATTGGCAACGCTCTTAAACAGCAAACTTCTGTTGGTGTTGTTTTTGTAAAAGATGAAGGTATAGGAAGGAAATTAAAAAACACTGCAGATAAGCTCTTAAAACTTGTTAAATCTGGAGAGGGTAATGGGTGATATTCTTGCCTTCGGCAGCATCGTTATAGATAACGTTCTGATTGTGAACAGGTTTGCTTCTGTAAATGAAACTGTTCAGGTTAAGAAGTATCGATATACTTATGGGGGTGCTGGAGCAAACGTTGCAGTTGCAGTTGCAAGGTTGGGGCTTAAAAGCGGTATTTTTGCAGTCTCAGGATATGATTTTGAAAGAATGAATTATAAAAAATGCTTGGTTGAACAGGGAGTTGATATATCAGGTGTAATTGAAAATAAGAAGTTTCCAATGGCCAGGAGTTTTATAGTAAGCAAAGAGGAAAGCGAAAATCAAATTCTTTACTACTATGAGAATAAAAAGGAAGTTGTAAGATTGCTTTTTGAGAATATGAGCCTCGCATTCAAACTTTCAAAGAAATTCAAGCTTCTTCACTTCTCAACAGGACATTTTGAGTTTTACAGGAAGCTGTTGAAACGTCACATTGGGAAAATAATAAGCTTTGACCCGGGGCAGGAAACATTTACCTATCCTCACAGGGTTATAAGGCTTCTTAAGTATTCCAACCTTCTTTTTATGAACAATCATGAAGCCAAGAGAATTAAGGAAATTCTGAAGATTAAAAGTATAAGAGATATATGGGGTCCTAAACTCATATGCGTTTCTCTTGGAGCTGAAGGTTCCATTGTCATATTTAAGGATAACGTTTATAGAATACCTGCAGTTAAACCTCACAGGGTTGTTGATCCCACTGGTGCAGGTGATTCACACAGGGCCGGCTTCTTGGTAGCTCTCCTGAAGGGTTACAACGTTAAGACTGCAGCAAGGATTGCATCAACGGTGGCATCGTTTGCAATTGAAGCAGAAGGTGCCCAAACAAGCCTTCCTACATGGGATAAAGTTGTTAAGAGATACGAGTACTTTTTCAGAGAACCATTTCCGGAACCACAGACAACCTGGGAGAAAACAAGGGAAGAATTAGTGGGGAGTTGACGTATTAAAGTAAACTTGTAGATTTTATCCTGTCTTAAACCAAAGCTTGTAAGGAAGGTGGATGGAAAAAGAGCTAATAAGGAACTTTTGCATAATTGCCCATATTGATCACGGAAAGTCAACCCTTGCAGATAGGTTGCTTGAGTTTACAGGAACAGTCTCCAAAAGGGAGATGAAAGAGCAATTTCTTGATTCACTTGAGCTTGAAAGAGAAAGAGGAATTA
>CAZJFY010000273.1:0-1623 GCA_964545225.1 uncultured bacterium
TATCAGCAGGAACTGTTGCTTTTCCTGCTTCTACTCCATCACCACTCTCCTCGCCGGTACAGCTTGCAGCAGTCAATGCTATGAAGAAGCTTTAAGAATAGCACTGTATTCCGTTGAAACTACTTTCATAAACTTATCAACATTCAGCATGCCTAAATACTTTCCATCCCTTCCAACGACAGGGATAAAGTTAACATCAAGAAGCGAAATTGCCCTTATAATGTCCTTTCCTGTAGCATCCGATGGAACAGCAAAAGGATTTTCAGTCATTACATCCTTAACCTTAACATGACCCCTTAAAGCTGCAAACCTTAAGTCCCTCAATGAAAATATACCAACAAGTTTTTCACCTTTAACTACTGGAAGGTATCTTGTTGGGGAAGAGAGAAGTTTTTTGATAGCGAGTGATATTGTCATGTTCTCTCCAATCGGTTTTATGTAGTCGGTCAACGAATCAACTCTCACATTCTCTATAGCTTTAAGAAACCTTTTATCAGATATATCTATTCCCTTATGGAGAAGAGAACGAGAAAAGTAAGCATGCTCCTTTATGGTAGATATTGTAAATGCAGTTACAGTTGAAGTAAGAAGTATGGGGAGAATTAGTTGATAGCTATGTGTCAGTTCCATAATTATAATTGAAGATCTAAACGGTGCTCTTGATGTTCCGGATAAAATTGCCGCCGTCCCAACAAGAGCTATGACCCTTGGATCGATCCTTATGAAGTGATTAAACATCTCACCAAGCCAGTAACCGCTAAATGCACCAATAAATATAGAAGGAGCAAGGACTCCACCAAAAACACCACTACCAAAACTAAGTATTAAGCAGAACAGCTTGGCAATTGCAATAAGCAGTGTATTATGGGTTATCTCGCCAAAAAACAGTTTTTCAACACTTTCATAACCAACACCTGCTATTTCCGGAAAAGCTGAAACTGTAACTCCAACTACTGCACCAAAAATTAAGACAAAAAATCCCCAGTGCCTCCTCAACTTAAAGTGAACAATTTCAAAGTAATCAAGCAATAACGTGAAAACAAAGGGGAAAATGGAGAAAAACATTCCTGCAACTGGTAAAAGGAGCATTGCCTCATCAGAACATGCCAGCTTTGGAACATCAAACGCTGTAAAATCTCCCAGGAAGTGCCTGGCAAAGAACGAAGCAGTCCCACAAGAAACAATTAGTGGAATCAAAACGTAAGTGTTTACCTTTCCAAGAATTATCTCTAAACCAAATATAATAGATGCAATGGGTGCGTTGAACGTTGCGGAAAGAGCTGAAGAAACCCCGCACGTTAGATATATCGGAAGGTTTATCCTTTCAAATTTCAAGAGTTTACAGAATAAACCGGAAAGGACTCCTCCAAGTTTAGCAATCGGACCTTCCCTTCCAACAGGAACTCCAAAACCTATGTTAAAAGATGTCAAGAGTAAAACAAACAATCCCTTTTTCGGATTAAATCCTCCCTTTTCTATAAGAATTCTCCTTGCGACGGAATCTATTGTTACATTTGATGCATCAATGAACAGCACCTTTGAAAGCAAATGTGAAATGAAAAAGATAATGGGAATTGCAAAGATATAGGCAAGCTTTTCATTATTGAATGATAAAGACTTAAA
>CAZJFY010000274.1:0-1621 GCA_964545225.1 uncultured bacterium
AAGTTACCCTCTACCTCTGGCAGGGAGAAAGGGAAGTTGTTTTCCTAACAAAAGACGGGAAAAAGAGATTTGAACTACCACAGGAGTCTATAAAGATAGTGAAAACAAAAGATGGATATGAGGTTATGAAAGACTATCCTGTGAAAACTTTTGTGATTCCGGTAAAATCTGGTAAAGTATGTCTTAAAGTGAGGAAAAGCAGTAAAGAGGGAGGATAGCCATGAAGAGGCTGAAAGGTTTTCTTTCAGGATTAATCCTTTCATTTTTATTTATCTTTCAGGCTTTGGCGGGGGTGAATGTAGAACTGTTCAGGGCGGTATATAGAGGTGATTTGGCTCGTGTTAAACAGCTTATATCACAAGGGGCAGATGTTAAGGTAAGAGACAATAAAGGTTTTACACTACTTCACTATGCAGCTTCAAATGGGAATCTGGAACTTGTTAAGTATCTTGTTTTAAAAGGCTTGGATGTCAACGCCAGAAATAAGAATGATATAACACCGCTTCATATTGCAGCAAACCAAGGACACCTTGAGGTGGTCAAGTATCTTGTTTCTAAAGGAGCAGATGTCAATGCCAGAAACAAAGACGGCATAACACCACTTCATGTTGCAGTAAACAAAGGATATCTTGAAGTGGTCAGGTATCTTGTTTCAAAGGGGGCTAATCCTAATCTTAAGAATAAAGATGGTTTTTATCCTCTATGCTATGCTAAAAGCAAGGGTTTAATTGAAGTTCTCCTAACAAACGAGGACAAAGTTTGTCTTCCTGTTGCCTTGTGCAATAGTTACATTAACGGTGAGGATGTTAACTCTCCTCAAGAAAACTGTTTGAAAGCGGCAAAATTCTACGAAAAGCAGGGAGAATCGGGCGGTGCCTCGTGGTATTACCTCTTTGCAGAAAAACCTGATAGTGCCATTAAGTGCGCTTTAAAGGCTATAAGTGAAGGAAAGATTTTTGCTTATACAAATCTTGGTCATGCCTATCTCTTAAAGGGAGAAAAAGACCGTGCTGTAGGTTCATACGCAAATTTCCTCTGGAAGGAGAAAAAAGCAGGAAAGGAAATTGATGAAAGGCTAAAGGTGTTAGAGGACGACTTCCAAAAACTAAGGAAGAGAATTCAAAGATTTCCTGATAGCACTGGATATTTGAAACTCCTTGACAGAGCAAAGAAGAAAGTAGCTCTTTTCATAGCATTGGAGAAGGATGATTGGAAAACAGTTAAATCACTAATATCAGAAGGAGTAGAACTCTCCGGTATAGAAAATGTTGTAAATCCTCAGAAACTTCTTTTTGGAGCAGCAAGGGAAGGATGTCTGGAAATAGTGAAGTATTTAGCTTCTAAAGGAGTAAACATTAACGCTAAGGATAAGACCTTAGGAACGCCTTTGAATTTAGCAGCGGGGTCGGGAAATTTAGAGATGGTTAAATATCTTGTGTCCCACGGAGCAGATGTTAATTCTAAGGACGGGTTTGGTTATACACCCCTTCACAGTGCTGCTGCTGAAGGAGACTTGGAAGTAGTTAAATACTTAATCTCAAAAGGAGCAGATATCAGGGCAAGGGGTGGTTGGAGCGGAATGACAGTACTACACACGGCAGCCCTTAATGGAAATTTAAAG
>CAZJFY010000275.1:0-1610 GCA_964545225.1 uncultured bacterium
ACCTGCGGCCTCGAGATTAGGAATCTCGCGCTCTATCCTACTGAGCTACGGGCGCGCGGTAAGAAATTTATGAAAGCTAAATTTTTATGTCAACTTTTGCAACAGATGTTGAGGAAGTTTTCAATTATCTTTATGCCGTCCTCAGTGAGAATGGATTCAGGGTGAAACTGAACTCCATAAGTTTGATGTTCCTTATGCTTTATTCCCATTATTTCCCTATCATCTTCGCTCTCCGCTGTAATTTCAAAGATATCAGGCAGAGTTTCCCTATCTATTACAAGCGAGTGGTACCTTATTGCTGAGAAGGGGTTCTTCATCCCTTTAAAGATCCCTTTTCCATTGTGAATTATGTTTGATGCTTTTCCATGCATGAGTTTCTTTGCTCTTCTTATTTTTGCACCAAATGCAAAACCTATTGATTGATGGCCAAGACATATCCCGAGTAAGGGTTTTTTCCCAGAGAAGTGCTTTATGGCTTTGACGGATATTCCGGCCTCTTTTGGTGTGCATGGGCCGGGAGATATAACAATAGCTTCTGGATTTAACCTTTCAATATCCTCAATTGTTATCTCATCGTTTCTAAAAACTCTAATATCTGCTCCTAACTTTCCAAAGTATTGAACAACGTTATAGGTAAATGAATCGTAATTGTCTATCATTAAAATCATAGCTTCACTCCTTTAAACTCTCACAGAGCTTTCTTCCCCACTGGCTTATTGCCTTAACATAGTCTTCATCAGGTATTGGGTCAAGGATGAGGAGCTTGACATTTAGTTCTTCAGATAGCTTTTTGGGGAAGGAGATGGGAGATACAGATTCCCCGATAACAAGTTTAACGTGCTCTTTCCTTCCAAGATCGATAAGCTCCTTTAACCTCTTAGGGGTAACCTCCTCTTCCGGATTGCTAACAAAGTATGCAACGCATTTAACTCCAATTGTTTCAAAGAAAGGTTCCCATACTTCGTGAAACGCTATTACCTTTTTGTTTTCAACCTCTGATATGCAGCGGGAAATCCTGTCCACTATCTGGTCAATCATTGCTGCGTAATCATCGGCTCTCTTTTCATAGTACTTTGTTCTTTTTGGATAGAATGAAGAAAGTTTCCTTGCAATTTCAAAGTAAACATCTTGCATAAGAGAGGGATTAGCCCATATGTGATAGTTTTTCTTTTCCTTTAGAAAACTATACTTAGCAGAAAGAATCTCTCCTAAATTAAAGACCTTCTCTTTTGGAGCTCCCTTTATAGCCCAGTTGTCCATTCCAAGTCCATGTATTATTACAAGGCTTGCTTCTTTTAGCTTTGCTATATCTGAGGGTTTTGGTTCATAACCGTGTGGCGATTCACCACCTTTAAGGATTGAGTAGTACCTAAAATCCCTTCCTCCAATGTACTCAGCGACTTTGCTCCATACAGGTAGTGATGAAACGATAAGAGGTTTATTTGTCTGCTTATTCTTGCATGAAAAGAGGATTGCAACTGCTAAAAAGAGAGCTACAAAACGGATTTTTCCCATTAAACCCTCCATTTGGTAAACTATGTTAGCAATTATAATCTATGAATTTGGAGCTAATATGCTAAACAGGAAGAAGGCAATTTTAGCGCTTGAGG
>CAZJFY010000276.1:0-1607 GCA_964545225.1 uncultured bacterium
CGTTTGCAAGATTGTTTGAAATCACATCAAGGTTAACCTGCTGACCGTGCATTCCCGAAGCTGCCGACCATAGACTTCTAATCATCTTTAAACCCTCCCAAATTCGTTTAGGTTACCAAGAAGCTCGTCTCCCGCCTTTACAACGTTTAGATTGGCATCAAACTCTCTATGTGCCTCTATCATCTTCGCCATCTCATACACCACATTAACGTTAGAGTCCTCTATGTACCCCTGATAAATCTTAAAGTTATCAGAAGGCTTAGCTAAATTTTCATTGTAAACCCACAGATTTTTTCCTATTCTCTTATCCACGGGCTGTTTCAAAATGAGAAACCTCCCCACTTCCTCCCCGCGGGAAAAGATTTTTCCATCTTCAGAGACGTAGACATCGTAAGAATCGCTAAGTCTTATCCTGCCTCCTTTCCCTATCACATAGTAGCCTGAAGAGGTCATAAGAAATCCTTCACTATTTACTTTAAAACTTCCATCCCTGGTTAGAAACCTGTTTCCTTTTTCATCTTCAACAAGGAAAAACCCTTCTCCATCGATAGCAAAGTCGAGTTTATTTCCTGTTTCCCGTAAAGGCCCTTGTTCAAGGTGTATAACATTGCCTATGGCTCCTGCATATTCAAGGGCAAGGTTGTATGTGGGAATGTAACCTGTTGGGACTGGTTCTCCAGGTTTTGTTGGAGGAGGCTGGGTAAGCGGAACGTAGATCGTTGAGAATTTTATCCCTTCTCTCTTATAACCAGGAGTATCAACATTTGCAATGTTGTTGGTTATGGATTCGAGCTTTCTCTCCATAGCCTTTGCGCCGGAAGCTCCAACAAAAAGTATCTGAGCCGTTATACTCATGCTCCCTTCCTCCGAAGGTTAAGCAAAATCTCTACTTCAGATGTACTCATTTTCAAAGCCCTTGCAAGAGCTTTAAGGTCATTTCTCACTATCATCTCTTTAAGTTTTTCTTTGTTTATTTTCACAGGTGCTTTAGATATCATAAGAGAAACTACTCTTTCAAGCTCATTTTCTGTTAGTTCTGGAGGTTTGGAGAAGGAGCTCTGCAAATTAACATCCACAGATGGCCGAATGTTAGAGACCTTAGAACTTAATTTCGCCACTTCAAAAGTTACCTTTTTTATACTGCTCTTAACAAGAGAAAACTCACTCTCTAACTTTGAGATTCTTTTCCGTGTAGAGAGAATGAAGAGAAAAGCTATAAAAACAAATAAAAATAATATTCCCAAGAGTACAAAAGTTCCTTCAGGAAACTGACCACTTCTTCCCATCAGTTTAAGGTTAGTATCATAAATAACTTTATAAGCCATAATCTTTTAAAAAACCTCTTATTTTCTTCAAAGCCGTCTTTTTTATCTGTGTTACCCTTGCAGGTGTTATATTCATTATATCTGCTATTTCCCTCTGTTTCAATCCCTCTTTAAAAAAGAGAGAAAGCACTATTTTCTCATTATTATTTAAAACTGAATCTATTGCTTTAGCTATAAGCTCCATTAGCTCTTTTTTCTCTACCCTATTAAAAGGATTTTCCTTATCGGTTCCCAAGAAACTAAGACGGTCTTCTTTAATCGACTCATTAATGAACTCTTCTA
>CAZJFY010000277.1:0-1603 GCA_964545225.1 uncultured bacterium
TGGCTCAGGAGAGGTTTGTGACTTTTCAGGAACTTATCTTTAAACTTGAAGAATTCTGGTCATCCCAAGGGTGCATCATAGCTTCCAGCTACGACGTTGAACAGGGTGCAGGAACAATGCATCCTTTTACTTTCTTGAAAGTTCTGGATAGCAAACCCTGGAAAGTAGCTTATGTTCAACCCTGCAGAAGACCTGCTGATGGAAGGTATGGGGAAAATCCAAACAGACTTCAACACTACTTTCAATTTCAGGTAATCCTCAAGCCATCCCCTGAAAATTCTCAAGAGATTTACCTTGAAAGCCTTAAGGCTATAGGTATAGACCCCTTCCAACATGATATAAGATTTGTTGAGGATGACTGGGAATCTCCAACTCTTGGAGCATGGGGACTTGGATGGGAAGTATGGCTTGACGGAATGGAGATAACACAATTTACGTATTTTCAACAAGCAGGAGGAATTAACCTTTACCCAGTATCTGTAGAAATCACCTACGGTTTAGAAAGAATTGCAATGTACCTTCAAAACGTTGATAGCGTTTACGACATAATGTGGACAAGCGGTGTGAAGTATGGCGAGCTATACAGAGAAAGCGAATTCCAATGGTCAACCTATAACTTTGAAACTGCAAATGTTGAAAGACTGAAATCACTCTTCGAAATATTTGAAGCTGAATCTAAAGAGATGATAGATAAAAGTTTAGTCCTTCCTGCTTACGATTACTGTCTCAAATGCTCTCACATTTTTAACCTTTTAGATGCAAGGGGAGCAATATCTGTCGCTGAAAGAGCCACATATATTGGACGTGTAAGGAAACTCGCCAACCTTTGTGCCAGAAAATACTTAGAGAGGCAAAATGAAGCACAACTTTCTGCTTGAAATTGGGACAGAGGAACTTCCTCCATTATCTATAAAACCTGCTTTGGAATTCTTGAGAATTGAATTTGAGCTAAGATTAAGAAAAGAAAACCTGATTCCCGAAAAAACAGAGACATTTGGAACGCCAAGAAGGCTTATACTGATAGGTTATGGATTGCCGGAGCTTCAGCCTGAAAGAGAAATTTTCATTGTTGGACCTTCGGTATCAGCAGCCTTCGATGAAAAAGGAAACCCCACAAAAGCTGCTATTGGATTTGCAAAATCAAAGGGAGCTGAAATAAAAGACCTTATAACTATCGAAAATCCTCCCGGGAAAAGCGGAACATATGTAGCAGTAAAGAGAAGAATTTCTGGAAGAAAAACCAAAGAGATCCTTTCCGAAATCCTTCCAAAGCTCATTCTTGACATTCCATTTAAAAAGAAGATGAGCTGGGGCTCTAAAAAAATTAAATTTGCAAGACCTATTAAATGGATTACGGCAATCCTCGGAGAAGAAACTGTCAAATTTGAACTTGATGGAATAGAAAGCAGAAACATATCCTATGGACATAGGTTCTTATCTCCGGAACCTTTCACAGTTAAGGAAGCTTCTTCCTTTATTGACGAACTTGAAGGAAGATATGTAATAGCAGATATGGAAAAGAGAAAAGCAATAATCATTGACAGCATGAACTCGCTTTCAAGAAAAATTGAAGGAAAAGCTGTGAAAGATAGGGAACTCTTAA
>CAZJFY010000278.1:0-1596 GCA_964545225.1 uncultured bacterium
GCCGATACGGCGTCGCCTTTTCGGTCTTTTCTCCACTATCACCGTTTGGCATGTTTTCACCTTATATGCAACACGTAATGTGTTTCTCATTTCACATCTCGATTATGGTATAATATCTTAACCTATGATTCAATGGGGGAATGCAATGAAAGTTCATGTGTTTGGATTAATTGCCGTTTTATTTACACTTACGGCTTCCTGTCAAACAGCACAGGTCCACACCCGGCTACAGGAAAATGTCTGCTCAGAGAAATTTATAAGCTGTCCGCAAAACAGAAATTACTCGGTTACCTATGACAGTTGTTGCAGCTTCCCTATAACCTACAAAACCAAAGAAAGGGAAAAAATTGTTGTCATCCTGCAGGAAAAAAAGAGAACCCCATCCTTTAGCCTCAGGGAGGAGTAGCTATGGGAAAATTCTTAATGACAGCAATTATAGTCCTATCCTCTTTAACCCCTGCAGCTTCACAGAATATTAATATTACAAAGAGTGTAAAAGTAAAAGAGCATCTGGATATCCTTTCCTCAATTACTCCAGAAGGAAACCTCAATTCAAGAATAATTTTTCTTGCAGATCAACTCGTCAGAAATATTGACAATAGGTTTAGATATGAACCTGTTGTTGTAACCACATTTGTTAATTTAGACAACATGAAAGAAACTTCCAGCCTTGGAAGGCTTATTGCTGAAAACCTGATACACGAACTTCAGGTCAGGGGATGGAAAGTATTCGACATAAGGCTTGCCAAGGACATAGTTGTAAAACCTCAGGGAGAATTCTCCATCACGAGGGATATCAGAAACATTCGAAACTACTATAGAGTTAATTCAGTTATTACTGGAACCTATGCAATTACTTCAAATTCAGTTATAGTTAATGCAAGAATTATAGACGTAAAAAGCGGAGTGGTTGTTTCCACAGGTCAGATAGTTCTCCCCATTGAAGATGTTTCCTCCCTCCTTTCAGATAGATCTTCCTCAGGAAGCACAATAAGGATAAAGGGAGAGTATTAATGCTCAGAGTTTTTCTCCTGGCAGGGGTCTTCTTCCTGTTTTCTGGCTGCACCGTGTCAAATCCTTTTGTAAACAAATATCGTTTCACCCCCCACGTTTCTGTAGATTCCATAATCCCAAATCTGAATCTTTCTAAACCTATATCAGATATGGCATCAAAACTCTGTTCATATACTTCCGGAAGAACTATCGTGGTTACAGATTTTGTTGACCTTGAAACGTTAAAACCCGGAAAATCAGGGCTTCTGCTTTCTGAACTTTTAAAAAGCAAACTAAGTGAAATCTGTAATGCAAGGGTAGTTCAGGTTGAATTCTCAAAGTACTTTACAATCGGTCAAAACGGCTTCAGGGTTCTTTCAAGAGATATTCGCGAACTGAAAGGAGTTAACCAGCCCGTTACGATAGCAATAGTTGGAACTTATAATCTGTCCCAGAACAGGCTTTATCTGTTTTCCCATGTCTTAAATATTCAAACCGGTGTTGTTTACAAGATGGTAGATGAAGAGATAAGCTACAAAATAGAAGGGTTCACAATATTCCAGTGAATCTGACTTAACTTCGCAGGAATTTTTACGATATTGT
>CAZJFY010000279.1:0-1592 GCA_964545225.1 uncultured bacterium
TTATGTTATACTCTTGCTGGAAAACTGTTTCGGAGGTGCTTATGGAAAAGTTTACATGTGATGAATTAAAGGTTGCGTTAAAGGGTATTGTTGAGATTGGAGAGGATAGAGTTAAGGTTATTGATGAGGATAGGGTAAGGAATGAACTTATAGATAGGCTTGTTTATACTTCCGTATTTGGTGATGAAAAGGAAAAAGCTTGCACAAGGTGGCTTATAAGGTCAATTGCGCTTGACCTTGATATCGTTCCTTCTTCAATTCATGACCTTTACGTTAACGGTATGGCTAATGAGGAGATTGGAAGCTGGTTCACAGTTCCGGCTATGAATATAAGGGGTATGACTTACGATGTAATGAGAAGGATATTTAAAATTGCTGTAGCCAGGGATGTTGGGGCGCTAATTCTTGAAATTGCTAAATCTGAGATAGGTTATACTGACCAAAGGCCGTCAGAATACGCAAGTTGTACGCTTGCTGCGGCAATAAAGGAGGGTTACAAGGGACCTGTTTTCATACAGGGGGACCACTTCCAGTTTAATGCAAAAAAGTATGCTGAGGATCCGGAAAAAGAGCTTGAGAACATCAAAACCCTTACAAAGGAAGCTATAGAGGCTGGGTTTTACAACATAGATATTGACCCTTCAACGCTTGTTGACTACTCAAAAGGGACTCTTAAAGAGCAGCAGTACAACAATTATGTTAACACTGCAAAGATGACAGCATTTATAAGGGAAATCGAACCTGAGGGTATCACTGTTTCTGTTGGTGGAGAGATTGGGCATATTGGTGGAAAAAACTCAACACCTGAGGAGTTTGAGGCTTTCATGGAAGGTTATCTTGAAACTCTAAGGTCTTACGGTGATTATCCTTATATTTCCAAAATAAGCGTTCAGACTGGAACTACACACGGAGGTATTCCTTTGCCATCTGGTGAGATTGCAGAGGTAAAGCTTGATTTTTCTGTTCTTGAGAGCATTGGTGAGGTTGCAAGGAAGAAGTATAAAATGGCTGGAGCTGTACAGCATGGAGCTTCAACCCTTCCAGATGAACTTTTCCACAAGTTTCCGGAGGTAAAGACTGCTGAAATTCACCTTGCAACAGGATTTCAAAACATAATATACGATTACTTACCAGAGGATATAAAGCAGGAGATATACAGCTGGCTAAAGGATGAGCTGAAGGCTGAATGGAAGGAAGGATGGACTGAGGAGCAGTTTATCTATAAAACAAGGAAAAAGGCATTTGGTCCTTTCAAGAAGATGTTCTGGGATTTACCGGGGGATGTTAAGGAGAAGATGCTTGACGCTCTTGAAAAGAAGTTCCTCTTTCTGTTTGAGCAATTGAACGTATTTAACACGAAGGACATAGTTGAAAGGTACGTGAAGCCTGTTAAGGTATTTGTTAAAAGACCTTATTAGGGGTTTTATTGTTAAGAAGGGATTTTGTTCATTTCTTTCTTATTCCCCCAATCATCGGTTTGATTGGGGGAGTTTCCGCTGTAGCCTTCAGGTTTCTTATATTTGAAAGTGAGAGTCTGTTTAAGTCTTTATCATTCAATAATGAAAAGCTTGCCTATATCTTTGCAATTCCCA
>CAZJFY010000280.1:0-1578 GCA_964545225.1 uncultured bacterium
TCAAAGTCGTAGTAAGAAAGCTCTAACTTCTTTATCATTTCAAACTGTGATTCTCTTGAACCCGTCGTCCTCTCTTGATATTCTGCTTTTGGTGCAAACTCACTAACAATGGATTCCGTTTTAAAAGTTTGAAATTTAACAGCATCAACCCCAGCATCAACAGCCACATCCACAAGCTTCTTAGCTAACTCAATACTTCCATTATGGTTAACTCCTGCTTCAGCTATAATAAAAACCCTCTTTGCCACTATTTTATTCTCCTTCCAGGATTCCCCACATAAATTCCAGATTCATTTATGTCTGTCACTATAACTGCCCCGGCTCCTATAATGACATTATCTGTTATAGTTATCCCATTTGAAATAACAGAACCACTCCCCACAAAGGAAAAACTTCCTATCTGACTATTTCCATTTATAATTGCCCCTGTTGAAATGTGACAATGATTCCCTACTTTAACATCATGTTCCAAAAGAGCTTTACTATTTATTATACAGTTAACTCCTGTTTTAACTCCTGAATTTACAATCGCACCATGCATAATTATCGTTCCTTCTCCAATGAAAGAATGTTTTGAAACGTATGCAAGAGGAGAAACTATTACAGGAAATTTTACATTAAGCTTTTTCAAGGTTCTGTATAAACCGACTCTTTTAGTTGGACTTTTGATATGACCTATGGTTATCAAAAAGTTTTTATATTCCTTAGCCAAATCTGCTAAATTTTCATCTGAGGCTATTATTCTATAACCCAGAACTGATTGTCCTATTTTTTCTTTAACATCAACAATACCTGCAATTCTAAACTTACCTTCAAGTTCTATAACATCTATACATGCTTTACAATGACCACCACCACCTACAAGAATAATTTCTTCCATAGAAATGTCCCTTTATATTAGCTTTTTCAAAGTTTTACAAACAAAAAATATATCATCCGTACTATTCAATACAGATGAAGGGAGACAAAGACCTTCCTCATAAATTGAATAGGAATTTGTATATTTTTGTTTTTTACACTTATACATCGGAAACTCCACCACAGGCGTGAAAACTCTTCTGGTTTGAATTCCTACCTTAAACAATTTTTCCTGCAAGGATTTTATATCTTTACAATTCTCTATCAAAATTGCAGTTAACCACCAACAGCTTTCTGCTTCTTCATATTCTCTCTGAAAACGAATTCTCTCTATCCTACCAAGCTCTTCTCTGTATATAGCGTTAAATAACTTCTTCTTTTCAAGAAATTCTTCAATCCTCTCCATCTGAGCCAGTCCTAAAGCAGCTTCAATGTTTGTCATACGATAATTAAAACCAATCTCAGGATGATAGTATCCTTTAGAAATGTCCCTTGCCTGATTTATCAGAAATTTTATATGTTCAAGTTTATCCTCTTCTGAGCCAACGATCATTCCTCCACCACCAGTGGTTATAAGCTTGTTTCCATTAAAACTGAAACATCCAAAATCCCCAAAGACCCCTGTATACCTGTCTTTATATTTCGCTCCTAAGCTTTCTGTGGCATCCTCAATTATATAAAGATTATACTTTCCAGCTATCCTCCTTATTTCATCCATAT
>CAZJFY010000281.1:0-1569 GCA_964545225.1 uncultured bacterium
GCAGATTCAATCAAGTTCTTCAACATCTCCTGTTTTTCAAGTTCCCTTTTGTACAGAAGAAGTGCTTTTTTAACTATCAGGCTCTTAGGACTTCTGGTTTTCTTAGATAGGTTCTCTAACAATTCAAAGAATTGATCGTCTAACCTGATTGTGTAAGTCCTCAATGCGTCCTCCAGATAGCTTTAAGAAGTATTCTATTATTTCAATAACGAATTAACAAGTTAATCAACAGAGATGTTTCTGACAGGAATTTTTATGGTCCAGCAGAGGGAAACCTCCAAGGTGTTGTATTACAAGGAGTTTGGAAGATGAGGAAGCTGAAACAAATAAAAATTTGTTGTAGTAAAGAATAATTTCTTCTCTACCAGAGCATTTTGCTTCTATTACAAGAACCCTTTACAAAAAGAACCAGTATCGTAAAATTTACGAGTGAGTGGTAGTAAAGTAGGGTAGTGGCAAAGCTAAGCGCTGTTGCGTAGTGGTAAAGCTAAGTGCTGTTGTGTAGTGGTAAAGCTAAGTGCTGTTGCGTAGCGGTAGAGAGGTGCCCGGCTTCCGGGCACCCTCAGTTCAAATCTGACGCTCAATTAAGGCAGTCAACCGCAGCAATATCAAGGCAATCAGGAACAGAATTATTTCTATTAACTCCATCAAATCACCTCCTTTAGACAGGTAGATTTTGCAGCCTTGCCCGGCTACAACCTGTCCATTTTTAATTTTAAGCCGCTTTAAGCTGCCACTTCATTACCATTGCAAGCTTATTTGTATCTTCGTCCACATATTCGTCCATTTTCGCCGTTTCTGGCGAGAAGATAGTTTTGTATTGGCAACGAGAAGAGAAAGAAATACAGGGCGAATATATCAACGAGAGAAACTAATCTCTTCGCCGTTTTTAAGTATTTTGTAGAATTGTAAAAACTCCCATAAAGGGAAAAACATGGGAATACTACTCTCCATAGTGGGATTTGCTGTAGGTTATATAGGCACAATGTTTTTAATCATGCTTATTATGATTCCATGTGAATTTTTCCTCGGGAACAAAGCATTCTCTTTTACAACACAGTGTCCCAACTGCAGAACAAAAGGACCCGTAGAAATGGAATCTATGCCTCCTGAAAAACGAATAGAGAAAATCTCCCAAGCAATGGAAGGTGTCAAAACAGGGAAACCAATAACAGACAAATTCCTTTGGTTAGGAAAAGATAAATGGGGCTTTCAACACTTCCTATGTCCCTACTGTGGGACAGATATCAAGGAGGGGCCACTATTTTTCATGAACTTTTTGTGCAAACTTATTGCTGGATTTTTACTTTTGTTAGCTATCTATTGGCTTGTGAGCAACTATACACCATTTGGATTAGGTTTTCTGATAGGCGCCATATTAAGTGGCTGGCAACTCGGTGTTTAAACAACGAAAAGAAAAGGAACTCACAGGGCGAGTATATCAACGAGAAAAGCTGATTTCCTCTCCGTTCAAGAAGGCCTCGTTAAGGTCCTTAGCTGAGAACTTTAGCGTTTGGAGCTCTCCCTCAAAGGAGCTCTCTATTCTCCTGCGGGCAAGATTCCCTGCCT
>CAZJFY010000282.1:0-1560 GCA_964545225.1 uncultured bacterium
GAATCTGATAGATTCTGGGCTGCTGCCTTTTGAGGAGGATATTTCCTTCAATGACGAAGAGATTAAAAAGCTTAAGTTATCCATGGGATTAAGGTTAATTGAGGGGGTTAATCTTGAGGAGTTGGGAGTTAAAAGCTTGTTTGATAGGAAGTTGGCTTCCGGAAAGCTTCTACTCCTTGAGGAAAGTGGATATATCAGTTATGATGGAACGGTGCTTAAAGTTGAAAGGGAAGGACTTTTCATATTGGACTTCATTGAAAGAATTATCATTGATGAGCTTTTTCAATAAGAGTCAGTTCTGATTTAAGCTTTGTCTTTAAACTATTAATCCTGCTATTGACAATGGTGAAGTAAAATAGTGACAGGATAGCTATTGCAATTCCAAGAGCAGTTGCCTCAAGAGCAGTTCCTATTCCTTTACTTACCTCTGCTATGTCAGAAATTCCCTTTTGAGCCATTGTCTGAAAGGATTCAATGATCCCTATTACCGTTCCCAAAAGGCCGAGCAGGGGAGCGGCTGTTATGCAGGAGGAGAGAAGACCAATTCCTCTTGAGAGCTTTCCTGAAAATGAGTAGTACAGGCTTTCAGTGCTTGCCTTCCCTTCAGCTTCTTTGATTAGAAGCTTTATTTCTGTCGGAGCTGAGAAGTAAAGGAATATAAGCCTTTCAAAGAACACAAATGTTGAAATAAATGCAACCAAGTAGAGCAGTACAAATACCAATGTATGAAGGTTATTGTAAGTGATCACTTTACCCTCATGGCAAAATTTTAGGATAATTATATGACAATTTTATTTATGAGGGAAATCGTGTTTAGATTTGAGGAAAGTGAAAATAGAGAGCCGAAGATTCTGATAATTCCAATGGTTGATGTTATGCTCTTTTTAATTGCCTTTTACGTTCTGATAACTGGGAGCGTTCTTCCTGGCATGAATGTAAAGACAAACCCTCCCGAGACTTCAAAAAGTGAGAGGATTCACCTGAAGAAAAAAGTTATCACTGTCTCCATTAAGGCTGACGGAACTGTTTACCTGGGTAACAAAAGAGTATCTTTAAGCTTATTAAAGGAAAGGCTTAAGAGTGAGAAGGAGAAGAACCCTTCATTAACAGTGGCGATAAATAGCGATAGGGATGCAAGTGTTCAGATGCTTGTAAGTGTTATGGATGCTGTTGAGGGAGCTGGGATAAGATCCATAGGACTTGTAACTAAGGTTAAAAGATGAAAACACCTGTAAGATACAGCATCTCTTTTGTCTTGGCCCTTTTAGTAGAAGTTCTCTTCCTCTTCATCGTTAACGATTTGTCCGCTCCGGAGACTGAAACGGAGATCAAGGGAATTATACAGATCTCGCTGATAAAGGAGAGAAGGGAAATTGTCCATGTGAAAGGGGAAAGCTCTAAAGGAAAGGCAGTTAAAGAGGTTAAACCAGAACTTAAAAGCGAAAGACCCAAGAAGTCATTGCCAGAAAAAGAGGAGAAGAGGATAAAGGGGGGTATAAAGTCGCTTGAGGGGAACCTGCCAGCTTCCTACGTTGAGGAGGTGAAGAGAGCAATTTCTGA
>CAZJFY010000283.1:0-1558 GCA_964545225.1 uncultured bacterium
GTTTTAAGGAAAAGTTAGGGGGAAAGGGGAAGGGATATTAGGACAGATGGGACAGCCGTCCCAGCCGTCCTAACTGTTTCTTTTTGAAAAATTATCTTCTTGATGAAAGACGATAGACCAGGAGATGAAAAAGATGCCAGCAAACAGCAGGAACAGCACTCCTGAGATAATCACAATAGGTAGAAAAGCAATCCTTACAGAGTTTGTTAACACTCTTCTAAATTTCATTAAGCCCATGTTTATTCTTTTTTGTGGCTGGTGCTGCATACTCTTACTCCACGTTCGAGAGCTTCTACCCTATCTTTAAGTTTAATCACTTCCCCTTTAAGTCTGCCAACGGTTATCATCATTTCTACAGTCCAATAGCTTACTTTTTTAACTTCTTCTTGAAGTTCCTCTTTAAGCTGGGGGAGTTTTTTATATAGGGCTGCAAGCTCTGCTTTCAGGTTGTTCAACTCTTTTTTAGGCAGTTCTTCCTTTAGTTCATCAAGCCTCTTAGCCACAAAAACCCTTAGGTCTGTATCCGTCTGGTCAAATTTCCTTTCAAGGTATGCCAATTTGGATCTTAGATCATCTATCTCTTTCAGCAAGGCACTTCTTGTTCTTTCAAACTCTTTTTTGTCTATCGTCGAAGATTTGCTCTTTGAAGTAACCTTGAAAAGTTCCTTTAATTCTGAAAGTAGATTGTTGGTGTGGGAAAAAACCACTCCGTTTACAAGCTCCTGAAGCTCCTCTTTTGAGAGGGAAAGTCTATCCTTGTTTTGCGTAATTAGCTCTTTAATGCCCTCTGCAACGCTCTTTTTAGTCTTGAGGATTATTTCTTTAACCTCTTTCTCTGTTAGTTCTACGTTTACCCGAGGCATTTCTCCTCCGCTTCTTTGGAGTAGCCCGCACAAGGCGGGCAGGATCTCAGGAAAGTGTTGATATCGGTTTAAAGATTGTCGCTATACCTGTTCCAGATTTGATTTCCTCTGTAGTTCTGATAAAGATGTATTCTTCTCTTAGCCTTTCGCTTCTCACATACCAGACAAGCGTTGCTTTATCCTCAATTACTTCGCCAAGTTCCTTGATGATGTTTTGAACCTCTTCGGTTGTATATTCTCCATCGTAACGAAAGGCTTTAACAAACGGTATTCTTCTAAATGCTGACCACATGATTAACTCTCCTTTGTTGAACCATTGAGCTTTTTAAGTTCATCTATAAGCTGGGAAGCTTCTTTGACTGTCAGTTCTTTTGAGGATTCTTTACCATACCTGGTTTTGATTACCTGGTGAAACTTCTCTATGTAATCCTTTCCCCACAACTTCCTGGCTTCTGCCATGAGACAAATTCTCTGTTTCTCCGTTATCTTCGGTTCTTCCTTCTGCTCGCTTTTTGCATTTTCCTTCTCTTCTTCCTTTTCTCCTTCCTGAGTTTCTTCTTCGTCCCACGTGTATTCAGAATCATCCGATCCAGCTTCTTCAACTCTTCCCCCAATGTCACCATTGACGCTATCATCGATAACTTCCAGTCCGCCAACCTCATTCGGAAATGCCTCCCTGAGAACCTGAACTAAAG
>CAZJFY010000284.1:0-1557 GCA_964545225.1 uncultured bacterium
GAATAAATCCCTTTTTTGTACTCATCAAGATTTACCCTTTCTATCCCTAATTCAAATCTTAAATACCTATCACAGTGATCAAGCATGCTTTCATAAACCTTTTCATCAAGGAAGTAGGATGGAAAATCAACTATGTAATCTCTTATTGCTTTAAACATATCTTCATCTTTCAAATCAATTTTTTCCAAGCTATCAAGCGTACCGATAATAATGCCATCAAACTCCTTCCAGAGCTTCAGGAACTCCTTTTTGAGCTCAGGATTTAGTCTGTCAATCCCCTTAAATATTAAAATATCAAACATTGAAAACTGATCAGCATCAATTTCTTCATCTTCAAGGTTTTCACACGGTAAAACAATGAAGGATTTATCGTTGAGATTAAAGGATGAAATATCCAAAAACTTGTTCAAAACATACATTGTAAAGAACTCATCTTCCGATCTCAAAATTAATCTTCTTAAATCCTTCAAAGAAAAGTTTCTAAACGAAAGAACAAGATAGCCAAAGTGTATGCTCTCAGGGAAGAACCTTTCAATTTTAAAAGGGTAGGAAGGAACAGATACTGGCCTGAGGCTCCGCCTTAAACCAATACTTGAAAGGATATCATTTGCCTCAAATATACAGTTATTCACAAAATCCATTGCTTTTCCTACATCCATACCAGCACGTTTTAGCCTGCTTATAAACGCATAACCACTTTCTCTATCTCTATCAAAAATGTACTTAAGTCCAAGGAAAACAAGATAAGAGATGAATGCAAATTTGAGTTTTCTTGAACTAAGAGTTAGTTTAATATTAGAAGGTAAATCGTAGGTCAAATCAATAGTTTGATGCGCAAGTATGTACCCGCCAAACAGAAATTCAAACATGCCCAGAATTTCCTTAAAGTATATATCATTTACCTCTACAAGGTCCTTCCCAAAGTAAACTCTCTCCAAAAGCCTTGTTGCACTTGAGTAAAAAGCTTTTGGTCCAGTATAGAACTTCTTTAAGTCATCCTTAGCATTTTCGATGAGTATTGTCGCACCAACTGTTTCCGTAGCAAGAAGTGAACTCCCCTCACTTCTCAGGTCTCTAAAACCGAAAATTGGAGACAACCTCTTAAAGAGAACACCTTTGAGAATGTTGTAAGCCTCATAGTGTTTAAATTCAGAAAGTTGAGGATTAGCCATGGATACTTTTCTCTTAACAAAATTACCAGCTATATCTTTAACTGTCTCAAATCCAAGTCTAACAACTGCTAAATCAACATCCTTTATTATGACTTTTCCGGCTTTTTCAACGGAATTTGCCTTATCAATTATCTCCTGCTCAAGTTCTGGAAGCTCCCTTATAAAGACCTTAAACCTATCAACATTTGTATTAGGATCGGAAAGCTCGGACATTAAATTAACAACAGTTCTTGTCTTATCAGAGGATTCAAAGTTAAGAAGCTCCTTCTCTGTTATTACCTGCACAGGATTAACGCTTACATTTTCTAACGGTTTCTTTAAACTGAATCTAGAAATATCTATAAACTCATCTGATCTCAAACCAATATTTTCACCATCTTCCCAA
>CAZJFY010000285.1:0-1545 GCA_964545225.1 uncultured bacterium
GGAGGTTTTGATGGCAGTAGATAAGGATGTAAAACAGGAAATCTTTAAGGAATATGGGCTTCACGAGAAGGATACAGGTTCTCCAGAAGTCCAGATAGCTTTACTTACTGAAAGGATAAAAGCTCTAACTGAACATTTTAAAGTACACAAACATGACAACAACAACAAAAGAGCTCTGCAAAGGCTTGTTGGAAGAAGGAAGAGATTTTTAAAGTACTTGAAAGAGAAGGATTTCGAAAGATATCAGAATATAGTGAAAAAACTTGGACTAAGAAAGTAAGGGCAGCTTTGCCCTTACCCTTATTTCAAAACAACAATAAGCAAAGGGGGATTACAAAATCCATTGTGATATCATTTTGCCATAAATTTACTATGCCTGAAGTTTCGTTCATTTTTATGTAAGGAGGCAAAAATGTCAATTACGGAAGTGTCTGGAGAAGTAGGCAATAAACTTATAACATTTCAAACCGGAAAGCTTGCTAAACAGGCAGATGGTTCAGTTCTCGTCTGCCAGGGAGAAACAAAAGTTCTTGTTACTGCAGTAATGTCAGATGAGGTAAGAGAAGATATAGATTTCTTTCCATTACTTGTTGAATATAGAGAAAAAGCATATGCCGCTGGGAAAATTCCGGGAGGATTTATAAAGAGGGAAGGCAAGCCTTCCGATGAGGAAGTATTAAAGTCAAGAGTTATAGATAGATCCATCAGGCCAATATTCCCAAATGGATTTAGGAATGATGTTCAGGTTATTGCATTTGTAATCTCAGCAGATGCTGAAAATGACCCATCAATCATGGCCATAAACGGTGCTTCAGCGGCTCTCCACATCTCAAGAATCCCTTTTGAAAAACCTGTTGCTGCTGTCAGGGTTGCAAGAATTAATGGAAATTTAATGATAAATCCTCCCTATGGAGACCTATCGGAAGCCGATATCAACATAGTAGTTTCAGGTACAGAGGATGCCGTTGTTATGGTTGAAGGAGGAGCAAACCAGGTTCCGGAAGAGGACATACTTGATGCTATTGAGCTTGCACATGAGGAGATAAAAAAAATAATAAAGCTTCAGGATGAGCTGAGAGGTTTGGTAGGAAAGGAGAAGTTTGAATTTTCGGTGCAAAGCCTTGATGATGCAACGAAGGAAAGAATAGAGAAGTGGGTTTTTGAAAGAATAGAGCCGGTAATTACCATTCCTGACAAGAAGGAGAGAAGAGTAAAGCTTAGAGAACTAAGAGAGATGATGTTCATTGAACTTAACATCCCCGATGAAGAGAAAGACCTCGCAAGAGATGCTTTCCATGAGGCTGAGAAGAAGTTCGTGAGGAGGATGCTGATAGAGAGAGGAGTTAGAATAGATGGAAGAAAACCTGAGGAGATTAGAAAGATATCTGTAGAAGTTGGCTTGCTTGACAGAGCGCACGGTTCAGCCCTATTTACAAGAGGGCAGACCCAAGCACTTGCATCAGTTACTCTTGGAACACCAGAGGAGTACCAATTTGTTGAAAGTCTCCTTCCCGGTGAGGAGAAAAGGTTTATGCTTCATTACAA
>CAZJFY010000286.1:0-1544 GCA_964545225.1 uncultured bacterium
TGTTTCAGCCCAATGGGGAAAGGCAAGAAGGGAACACTGGAAGGTACTTAACCTATCAAGGGCGATAGAGTTCCAGAGGTTTTTAATTTCATCAAACGGAACAGGAGAGATGGCTGGGTGCTCAATGATAGTTGACCCATGGGGTAGGAATATATCTTCAATGCTGGATGGAGAGGGGATAATTTCTGGAGAGATAGACCTTTCAAGGATTGAACACGTGGAGAAGAAGCTACCCATGAATTAAGAAACTCTCTCAGCTTTTTGGCAAAGTAGACCCAAAAGTGGAAATATCATAAAATTAAATAAAGCTAATGGAGGGGAGATGGAAAATCCCTCAATAAAACCCTACTTCAATCAAGCCATAGAGAAGTTTCACAGGAATTTCCTTAAAAAGGAACCCTGTCCAGCGCTTTTTAGTAAAGAGAAGAACAAGGAAGAACTCTTTAAAGTTATAAGCAAAGCACTAAGGGAACTTTTTAGCTTAAGCGGCAAAGAACTTGAAGATACATGCTTCAAGCTTGGCCAGCTCCACCACGATATGAGAATTCCATTCGCCCGCCTCTTTGCTGGTTTTAACTTTATAAAGCACAACCTGTACTCACTCCTTGCAGATGATGATAAGCTTGACCCACTCTTTGAAGAACTTGAAAAGAAGTTCATGAGAATAACAGACTTTGTGGCAAAAGGGTATATAGAATCCATCCTGAAAGAATTCCTTGACTACTTCTCAACTCTTGAGGTAAAGGATGAAGTTATTGAATACCATAAAGACTGGCTTGAAGCCCTTCTTAAATCTGCTAAAGAGGAAAAGCCTTTCGATTTTGATGAATGTAAGTTAGAAAAATGGATAGAAAGTGAAGACTTTGAGCTTATGTGCGTAAACAATCCTATATGTGAGCAGATAAAGAAATCGCATTCATCTCTTCATAAAGATGCAAAAGCTTTTTACCAGCTGTACGTTGGAGAGAACTTCTTCGAAGCGCTCCTCATTTTCAAAACACTTGTTATGCTTTCCTATAGACTTGTTGGGGATCTCCAAACTCTCTTTACGAAGTTCACTTCTGGAAAGGAGAGGAATCTCTTCAAGTTTGCCGAAAAGCTATCAGGTAAAACGCCATTCTTCTTGGTCTCCTTTAATCCTAAAAACCTGAAGCTTATAAATAGAATGTATGGAACAGAAATTGGAGATGAGATACTTGACGTAATAGAGAAAAATCTAAGAAAGCTGTTTTCAAACTATCCATTCGTTATTGTAAGGGGAACATCTGGAGAAATCTTCCTTCTTGTTAAGGAAAAAGATAGGAAAATATCCGACCTAATCATGAGGGCAAAGTGGAGAATTGAGTCAAGGGAAATTGAATCGGCAAACATATTCCCAAAAATTGGTGTAGTTTCAGTTGAAATTAAGAGAAAGCTTAACAAGGAGGTGATAAGGAGCCTCTTAAACTTCGCCCAGAAGGAATCTACTAAAACAGAAGATAACCTGTTTCTCCTATCAAGCGAAAAGATTAATGACAGGTTATTATCAAAAATTGAGGAAGAGA
>CAZJFY010000287.1:0-1518 GCA_964545225.1 uncultured bacterium
ATCGGCAACGAGAAGAGAAAGGAAAATAATTAACGATAGAGAAAATTTTGAAGCTGTCTCCAGAAAAAGGTAGTGGTTGCTAATCAATGAGTGAATTTATGTGTTAATTCAGAAGTTTCTACAAAGACTATTCTCTACTTAAACGAGTGTTTTCTTGCTTTTATTCGGACATAATAAGTTTTATCCTGAAAGTTGTTTTTAGGAGTATTTAAAGTAGATTACCTCGTAAGGCAAAGATTGAATTCCAGGCAGTTTTTAATGTGTCACACCTATGAGGCTGTTTGAAGTAATTAAAAGCTTTGTTTAAAATTTACTTATAGAGCAGAAAGTATGCAACTGTAGAGGGGATAGATGAATTTTCATATTAATCTCAGTTACTTAATAGCTACTGTGGTTTTCCTTTTTTCTGGAATGCAATTCGGATATGCAGAAGAGCCAGGAACGCTAAAGTGGAAGTTCGAAATTGATTCAGAGGTAGAGGTTGAGTCATCCCCGGCAATAAGCAGTGATGGAACAATTTATGTTGGTTCTGATGATGGTTATCTTTATGCCATTAATCCTGATGGAACACTAAAGTGGAAGTTTAAAACAGAAAACTGGGGAACAGCACAAAGCTCCTCCCCGGCCATAGGTAGTAACGGAACTATATATGTAGTCTCTAAGGTTTATCCACTTTATCTTTATGCGATAAATTTAGATGGAACACTAAAGTGGAAATTTCAAATAGAAGATGGTGCTTATTCTTCCCCGGCAATAGGCAGTGATGGAACAATTTATGCAGCTTCTTATGATGGTTATCTTTACGCTATCAATTCAGATTCCAGTGGTCTTGCAGACTCACCTTGGCCTATGTTTCACCATGATGTAATGCATACTGGAAGAACAGGAACTATTTCTATCAACCCCACTAATTCAACTACCCTATTATTTTCTTTGAACGAAGGATGGAACCTAAAAGGAACCTCCTACACGATAAGCATCTCCTCTTTCAACAAACCAGAAGTAGTTGCAGTGTGGAAATGGGCAGGAAACAGCTGGCAGTTCTGGAGTCCAGATCCATCACTAATGGAAATTGCTCAAACTTATGAGTTAGAGCCAATAACGAAAATAAACGCTTACGAAGGATTTTGGATTAAAACAACTGCTCAGGTAGGTATATCAGTGCCAATAGGAGAAACACAGTAAGAGATATATATTCACATTCTGAAAATAAATACTACCTTACAACGTTCTGGAACTTGGACGGTTTTCCCCATTCTCGGATTCCTTATCTTCCTTCCCTTCGGCTTCCTCAATTCAAAAGCACCAAACCCCTGAATAGACACTCTTTCATCTTTTTTCACAGTTTCAGCTATCTCCTGAAAAATGAACTTTACAATAACCTCGGCTCCCTTTTTCTTCAGTTCAAGCCTTTTACAACTCTGCCTATAAGGTCTTTCCGGATCAGCAAGCTATTAAATTTTTCTCCCTTACAAAAAGCCTCATTCAAATCCTTCGCCGGAAACCTCAAGTTAAGAA
>CAZJFY010000288.1:0-1516 GCA_964545225.1 uncultured bacterium
CACAAACTCCTGGCATGACCAGGAAATGGGGAAACTTCTAAGGAGCAGATGTGCTAAAAGAGATCATCATTGAGGAAATAAGGAAGAAAGGTTACATAACCTTTGACCGGTTTGTTGAACTTGCCCTTTACCATCCAGAACACGGTTACTACACCAGCAAGAGGGTAAAACCTGTCCCCGGTGAGGACTTCTTCACTTCTCCAGAACTTTCAGATATCTTCGGAAAGACGGTTGCAAGGTGGATTGAAACTACATCAAAAAAGTTCAACCTGCCGTTGAACATACTTGAGCTTGGAGGAGGGAAAGGCTTTCTCTCAAAGGATATAATCAACTCACTAAATGTTGACAGCTACACCATCCTTGAAAAAACGCCTGTTAGTAAAAGGATATCTCCAAAGGTAAAGATTGTGAAATCCCTGCGTGAAATTGAACCGTTTGAAGGCTTTGTCATCTCAAACGAGTTCTTTGATGCTTTCCCTTTCAAAAGGTTAAAAAAACTAAACGGAAAACTCTATGAGGTTATTGTAAGGGAAAAGGACAAAATCCTTTTTGAAGACCTGATACCAGCAGGAGACAAAATTTACAAACATTTCAAGTTAACAGGCTGCGAACTTGAGGAAGGTTGTGAATACAGCCTCTTTACCGGTTATGAGCAGTTTCTAAGCGAACTTTCGGAAAAGCTAAAGAAGGGATATTTCCTTACTTTTGATTACGGATGGGAATGCAAGGAACTTATGAACAGGAAAAGGGGAACTCTTATGACTTTTAAGGAGCATGTTCCAGATGAAAATCCTTATGAAGATATTGGAAGAAAGGATATTACAAGCGATGTTGACTTTACGTACCTGAAAACTATTCTTGGCAGATACTTTGACACCATTGAAATAACGCACCAGTCAAAATTTCTGCTTGATGCTGGAATTGATAAAATTTGCAGAGAAGATATTCCAGCAATATTAACGCTAATTGTTGAAATGGGGAGGAAATTTAAAGCGGTAAAAGCATTTAAGGTAGGAAAAGGTTGAAAACTTCCAGAGAAATAGCTCTTGAAAAACTATGGAACATCTTTATAGCTTTATTGGTAGGAGAAGCAACCACTGCTTTTCATTACGGTTGGAGTAAAGCAGGTTGGCTTTTAATAGGTTTTGGAGCAATTGTTTTCGTAAGTTTGCTTATTGCTATTTTATCTCGTCAACTTGATGAGGAAAAGGAGGAATAACCATGTTACCAGAGATTATCGTAATCCTTTCATTCCTGGTTCTTTTTATTCTGGGGCTTTATATAGCTTATGGGATTAAAAGGCCTGCCAAACAGCATTAGGAGAGAGACACCCCTAATCTTGTTTGTGTATGATTGTTTTAGCTTAAAAGTTTTGCAAGGAGGAAAACATTGAGAAAAGCAACAGTTGAAAGGGAAACAAAAGAAACACAGATAAAAGCAACAGTCAACATAGATGGAACAGGAAACTACAACATCAAGACCGATATTCCATTCCTTACTCACATGCTTGAGCTTT
>CAZJFY010000289.1:0-1502 GCA_964545225.1 uncultured bacterium
CCTCTGCTATATTTATGTCTGGAATGTTAACATTAATAACCACATCATCTTTGTTGCTTGTTAGTCCTTTGAATTTAAAATTACCTCCCTGGTACCCTATGGTAGGAATCACATTTAGCTGATATGTACCAGGTTGCATTGCTATTTCTACATAGTAATTTTTTGACAAGCGAGGTGCTAATTCCAATACTCTGTCCAGAGTAGCAACAGGCGCCGTAATCCCATCGTTTGCGTCGTTTCCGTTTGCTGCGTCAAGTAGGATTGTTAGCCTGTCCAGCTTTTTGAAGTTTCCTTGGAGTGCACTCCTCCATAATTCAAATTCACTTTTCATTTTGGGAAGAGAAGGATGAGTAACAGGAATGGATTCCCCTGTGAGAGGGTTTATTAAGTTAAAAGTAACGTCTCCATTATCCTCTATTAACGCTCTTAGTTTTGGTTCAATCTCAAAAACGTTTTGATTTGCATTACGAATCTCTTGCTCCAAAGACATACTAACCTCCTAATTCATTGAGCTTTTTGGAAAGAGCCTGGACTTGTAATTCCAACTTGTGAATTGCATTCCAGAGAGCAGATGTTTCTGCTGGCAAAAAGAGATTCATCAAGTCATACTCGGTTATGTAAGGAAGATTTGAGAAAACAGGACTCAAGGGTTCTCCAGAAACGGGAACTTTATAAAGGATATTTCCGCCTACTCCTGCTATCTTTTCAAACCTGGGAGTTTCCGCTATCGCTACTAATGTTTTATTTCCTGTTTCATCTACATACACAAGTCCAACTGCATATATCCACTTATTGTCAGAAGGTTCAAAATCATAAGGAAGAGGACACTCAAAGGTAAGAACTCCATCCTGGTCGTAAAAGGCTCTACTTATGTCAAATTCGCCAGCAATGTTGTCTTGAATGTCTGCAAGTGTAGTGTTTGCATTGTAGATGAAAGTTTGATTACTGTCCGGGAAACCTATTAACAGAAACTTTTTCACGTTTTCCCTAAGGTCAGTTTGCAGTATTTCTAAGCCTTGATTTGTAGGAAGTCCTATTACTGCCATTTCATAACCTCAGATTGACTACTGCTGTTGGTTTAACGTTTATTGAAGTGTTTATGCTGAAAAATGAATTGAAGGATGTTTCCCTGACGCATCCAGCAGATATGTGCAGATCATTGCCTACCGTCGCCTCAATGCTTAACTCTTCAAGCCAGCTTCTTTCATTTTTATAGTCATTAATAAGGCTGATGAGCTTGTTTATGCTGATTTCGGTTTTGTTAGAAATATCTGCAAGAACTTTAAATCTGTAAGGTTGTCCGTCGTATTCAAACCATTCTTTGATTTCGCCTGAAAGACTCAAAGTTTCAAGAACTTTCTCTACTGCATACTTCGTTCCCTTGTATCGGTGAAGCTCTATCGCATTTTTAACGAGTTCTCTTTTCTCTTCTATTGTTTGAGCTAACTCGTAGCCTTCTACGTGGAACTGCCAAGCGAGAAGATCAAGGAGAGACTCATCTT